>JBEKGV010000145.1:0-8111 GCA_050012615.1 Acetobacteraceae bacterium
ATCGCTAAGATGCGCGATGCGAATTGGCGGTGTGGCGCCCTGAGCCGCCGGGTCTGGGGAAATCGGCATGGCGGGATCCGTGTGCCGGGAGTTGGTAAATGAGGTAACAATATTTGACCGCAACGGTCAACGTTCCGCCTCTTCAGTTCTCATGATCAAATTCTTGCCCTCGCCTTCACGGGGCCAGCCCGGCCGCAAAGCCCGGCCCTTAATCACAGAATTCTCGCCAAACCGATCCCGTAACGCATCGATCGCCGCCTGGGCCGCGGCCATACGAGGGGTTTCCGTGTCCGCCAGATCGCCATGATCCGCCTGATCCCGGGGTGCCAGCGGGCTGGCGCCAATGCCGATCAGGCGAAATGCGGTGCCGGTCGCCTCGCGCGCCAGCAGCTTCCGCGCCGCTGCGAACAGACGGTCCGGCAGCACGGTCGGAGCCGGCAACCGCGCCGCACGAGTCCGTGACGAAAAGCTCGTCGTCTTCAATTTCAACACGACCCCGGCCGCCGCCAGATCCTGGGATTTCAGGCGGCGGGCGAGTTTCTCCGCCAGACGCCACAAATGCCGTTCCAAATCCGGAATGGCAGTCAGATCGGTCGCGAACGTCGTCTCCGCGCTCACGGATTTCGCCTCATGCCCGGGGTGGACAACCCGAACATCCTCGCCACGGGCGCGGCGAACCAGGGCGGAGCCGTCCTCGCCCAGTTTCTTGATGGCCTCCCGGTCGGTGAGCACCTGCAAATGCCCAAGGCGCGTGATCCCCATCGCCTCCAGTTTGCGAGCCAGCGCCGGACCGATACCGGGCAGCAGCCGAACCGGTTCGTTCGCCAGGAAACTCCGGGCCTCGTCCGCGCCAATCACGACAAAGCCGCGCGGCTTACGCCGGTCGGCGGCGATCTTGCCCATCAACCGATTGCCGGCGAGGCCGATGGAAACCGTGATCCCGACCTCGCGTTCGACCTGCCGTGCGAAACGGGCCAGCACCACGGCGGGTGGCGCGCCATGCAGAGCCTCGGTGCCGGCAAGATCCATCACCGCCTCATCGATCGACAGAGGCAGCACCAGGGGTGTGAGGTTGTCCATCAAGGCCCGCACCGCGCGAGACGCCTTGGTGTATTTCTCGAAGTCCGGTCTGATCACGACGGCGTCCGGGCAGGCCTTCAAAGCTTTGAACATCGGCATGGCGCTCTTCACGCCGAACATCCGCGCGACATAACAGGCCGCGGAAACGACACCGCGCGTGCCGCCGCCAACGATGACGGGGCGTGACGCCAACTCCGGCCGGTCGCGCTTTTCCACGCTGGCGTAAAACGCATCGCAATCGACATGAGCGATGGTCAGGCGGAATAACTCGGGATGTGAAACGACCCGCCCTGGGCGGCAATCGGGACAGGACAACGCTCCGTCAGGCAAGATCGAGCAGCAATCCCGACAAAGCGCACTCATGTCAGGCGGGCGGCCACAACCAGGCGGCACCTCGCACGCCAGAGGAATCTCCGTGCATGGCCTTGACGATCGGCGTTTCGATCACGTCGCTGAACACGTATCGGTTCAACAGCGGTGGCACGTCGCTGTAAAGATGCGCCATATTCGAAAGTCCCCCGCCGAGGACGATCACGTCCGGATCGAGGAGGTTCACGACTTGCGCCAATCCCCTCGCCAGACGGTCGGCGTGACGGGCCAACGCCTCCCGTGCTTTCGTTTCACCTCCGGCGGCCCGAGCGGGAATGCCCGAGGCATCGCGCGCACCCGCGCCATCGCAGTCGCGGGCCAGCGAGGGGCCGGCGACCCAGGTCTCCATGCAACCGTGCTTGCCGCACCAGCAAGCAAACCCAGGCGACTCGTCAGGCCGAGGCCACGGCAGCGGATTGTGGCCCCATTCGCCGGCGACACGGTGCGGGCCCTGGATCACGCTCCCGTGCACGACGATGCCGCCGCCGCAGCCAGTGCCCAGGATGACGCCAAAAACAACGGGCTGACCGGCACCGGCGCCGTCGCTGGCTTCGCTGAGCGCGAAACAATTCGCGTCGTTTTCAACCCGGACCGGACGTCCCAGCGCCTCGGTCAGGTCACGGTCCAGGGCATGGCCATTCAGCCCGATGGAGTTGGAGTTTTTCACCACGCCGGTCGCCGGGCTGATCACGCCGGGGATGCCGACACCGACCGTCGCCGTGACACCCGCCCGGGCTTCGGCGGCTTGCACAAGGCCGGTCAGAGCCGACAGCGTCGCGTCGTATCCGGGCGGGGTTTCGATACGTTCACGGATCATCTCAGCGCCATCGGGGCCGAGAAGGACGATCTCGGTCTTCGTGCCACCCAGGTCGATGCCGATTCGATATTGGGCCATGGGGTTGGGACCTCGTTGTTTCGCCGGTCCGCGCAAGGTGCGGCAGGCGAATCACCCCATCGTCGCGTACATTGGGGCAAACGCGAAAGTCTCGTCCAATGCCCGCACTTGCTCAAGACAGGACCGGTCCCCACAATACGCGAATGAACGAAACCTTACTCGACGTCAAAGGAATGAACTGCCCGCTCCCCGTTTTGCGCGCCAATCGCTCGCTGCGTTCGATGGCGCCGGGGGAGAAGTTGCGCGTGCTCGCCACCGACCGAGCGGCGATCGCTGATTTCAAGGCGTTCTGCGAGGAAACCGGCCACGCTCTGATCGCCATGAGCGAAGAGGCCGGCATCCTGAGCTTCCTCATCCGCCGCCGAGCGGATCCACCATCGAAGGACACCTGAGTTGGCCACCGCGCTGATTACTCACGCCGCCTGTCTGGAGCATGACCCGGGCCCCTATCACCCCGAATGCCCCGACCGGCTCCGCTTTGTGCTGCGAGCGCTCGATGCACCTGAGTTCCGCGATCTAATCCGGGAAGAGGCACCTCGCGCGACCAAGGAACAGCTGGCCCGTGTCCATCCGGCGCGGATCGTTGACGCCATTCTCGCCATCAGGCCAGAGGCCGGCGATATCCAGAACATCGACGCCGATACGGCAATGAGCGCGGGCAGCGCCGAGGCGGCGTTGCGCGCGGCGGGCGCGGCGGTCATGGGCGTCGATCTGGTCATGCGCGGCGCCGTGACCAACGCATTCGCCGCGATCCGCCCGCCGGGCCATCATGCCGAGCCGTCACGCCCCATGGGGTTTTGCCTGTTCAACAACGCGGGCGTCGCGGCGCAACATGCGCGCGCCGAGCATGGGTTGAAGCGTGTGGCCGTGGTGGATTTCGACGTGCACCACGGTAACGGCACCCAGGCACTGTTCGCGCAAAATCCCGAGCTGTTTTACGGATCCTCGCATCAGAGCCCATTCTATCCAGGGACCGGCGACGTGTGGGAACGAGGCATCGCCAACAACATCGTCAACGTCCCGCTGCGTGCTCGCGACTCGTCCAACGAATTCCACTCGGCCTGGGCTGGTACCATCATTCCTGCTCTGGATGCCTTCGCGCCCGAGTTGCTGATCATCTCCGCCGGCTTCGACGCGCATCGCGCGGACCCGCTGGCGCAGATCCGTCTGGAAACGGAGGATTTCGCCTGGATCACCGAAGCCTTGCTGGACGTGGCCCGCCGCCATTCCGGCAGCCGGGTGGTCTCAATGCTGGAAGGCGGCTACGACCTCGAAGCTTTGGCCGCCAGCGCCGCGATTCACGTGCGCGGCCTGATGCAAGCGTGAGGAGCCCGAAATGGCCGATGCCCCGCCAGTGGACGTGACCAAGATGTCGTTCGAGGATGCTCTGGCCGAACTGGAACAGATCGTCCGCGGCCTGGAAGGCGGTCAACAGAAGCTGGAGGACGCGATCACGGCCTATGAGCGTGGCGCGGCCCTGCGCAAGCACTGCGAGGCCAAACTGGCGGAAGCCGAGGCCCGGGTCGCCGCGATCGTTCGTTCGGCCGACGGCAGCGTGACGACCCGGCCGATGGAGTGAGGCAATCGCATCGCGGGGGACCAAAATTCATACGAGCTGTAACGCGTCTGTAAGGTTAGGCCGGATACGCGGAGTGCTTCTGTTCCCCTTGAACAACACTTTGGCCGGGCTCCTCTGTGGACCCGGCCATTTTTTTCGCGTTGGCGCGCTGTGAAACAGCGGGCGGATCAAATGCTGGTTGCGCGCGGCCTGGTCGAGAGCCGGGCCCGCGCCCAGGCGTTGATCATGGCGGGGAAGGTGTTTTCCGGCGATCGGGCGGTGGCGAAAGCGGGCGATCTGTTGGCCGACGATGTGGCCTTGTCGGTGCGCGGGCAGGATCATCCCTGGGTCTCGCGCGGCGGATTGAAGCTGGACCATGCGCTGCGTCATTTTGGACTGTCGCCGTCCGGGCTGGTGTGCCTGGACGTTGGGGCGTCGACAGGTGGGTTCTCCGACGTGCTGCTGGCGCACGGCGCGGCGAAAATCCACGCGGTGGACGTCGGGCATGGCCAACTCGCCTGGAAGTTGCGCAATGACCCGAGAGTGATCGTGCACGAGAAAACGAACGCTCGGTATCTTACCGCGGCGGTGGTGCCCGATCCGATCGAGGCCCTGGTGTGCGACGCGAGTTTCATTGGACTCGTGACAATACTCCCAGCCTGCCTGGCCCTTTGCGTCCCCGGCGCCTGGGCTGTCGCTCTGATCAAACCGCAGTTCGAGGCTGGTCCCGGTGCGGTGGGCGCCAAAGGGGTGGTGCGGAATCCGGACGTGCACCGCGCGGTTTGTGCGCAAGTCGACACATGGTGGCGCGGCCTGGCGGGCTGGGCGGTGCTGGGAATTGAAGAGAGTCCGATCACCGGCCCAGAAGGGAACAAGGAGTTCCTGATCGCGGCACGGTTTCAGCAACGGCGGACGGTGTCATTCAGGTCTGCAAATGACGACGCAGCGCTTCCAACCACATACGGAACGAAGCCATGAAATGAGCATGCCACTTGTCGTGCTCGTTGTCCGCGCAATCGAATTCCGCCGACCATTCCACGAACGCGCGATTTCCATCGGTGACCGGGGTGACGCGGAGCGTCGCGACATAGTCACGCAACGGCAGAGGTGCCGCGCCGTGGAGCGCGTAAGTATATGACCGGTCACGGTCTGAGTGCGCGAGCAGTTGTTGGCGGATCGTCCGATCGTTCGTCTGAAAGTTCCGAATGCAGCCGACAGCGTCGCCGCTCTTGCCGTCTTCGATCATGGTTTCGCCAACCACACCGGCCCAACTGTAATGACCGAAATCGCGGATGACCGACCAGATGTGATCGCCAGATTGTTCAAAGATCGTGCTATAGCAGGGTGATGGCATGGTTTTCTCCGGTGCCTGGGCTTTGGCCCTGATACCGGGACACAGACCCGGTCTCCATGCTGATTCTTGCTTTTGTTCGGGGGCGCTCATCCCGGCCGGTCACGCGCCGGGAAGGCCAGGCTTTGTCGCGGCAAAGGCCGGCCGGGTTTGTATCAACGACCACCAGGCCGATAATTTCCTGTGTCTCGTCAGCACCGTGCGTCCCTCGTCGGTGGCGGCGAAATATGCGATCATCGGAGCCAGATGCAGGTCCGCGAGCGAAACTCGTGTGTCGATGAGGTAGCCGTGAGGATGAGCGAGCTCCTCCAAAGCTGCCACCGTACGTTCAGCCGACCTGATGCCGATCCGAACGTCATCCTCATTGACCGGCAAACCAACGCGGGGCCGGAAAATACGGTTTGAGTAAACCTGTCGAACCATCGGCCAATACCCGTAAGCATCGATGATGGAAATGATCTGAGCCATTCGGGCGAGTGAGCGGCGGTCAGCCGGCCGCAGGGCGTCACCCGCGAACACATCGTCGATGTAGCGCGTGATCGCACCGGTCTCATAAAGCACGAATTCGTCATGCACCAATGTTGGAACGCGCCGAAACGGATTGCGCAGAAGGTATTCCGCGGGCGTATCCGGGGCGAAAGGATTTACTTCGACGTAGTTGTAAGCGACGCTCTTTTCCTGGAGGACCAGCCGCGCGACCCAGGAATAGACGCTGTATTGGTAGGCATACAATGTGACAGTCATTTCGCGCACCTGAAGCGGTGGTTAATATGGGCTACAGCGCCTCAAGCATGTCCACGATTTTCTTCTCGATCACGATTCCCTCAACCCGGCGTCGCGCACGTTCCTGGAAGGCCCGCTCGGACGGGATGCGGATTTCCTCAACGCCGTCTTGTTTCGGCAATGCCTTGATGGTTTCGATCAGTTCGGTCATTTGACTTTGAAATGCATTGTCCGGCTGTGTCAGCCCGGGATCGATCGCGATGAACAGGAAACCGTAGTCGTTGACAACGCCTCGCCCCAATGCCGCCCCCGCGATCAGCCCAAGCGCCTGAATACAGAACGACAATCCGTAGCCCTTATGCCCGCCCCAGGGGCTCACGCCGCCTTTCAGCGCCTCGGAGGCGTCCCGCGTCGGATTACCGTGCGCGTCAAAACCCGTGCCTTCCGGCAACTCGTGACCGAGTCTGGCCATCAGCTGCACATCGCCCCACATCACCGAAGCGGTACCGATGTCCCACACCACCGGTCCGTTCGTCGATGGAAAGCCAATCGAAATTGGGTTTGTTCCCAGCAACGGTGCGCGACTTCCAGGCGGCAGAACGCGCGGGCTCGCGCTGCAGGTATGGATCGCCACGAGATCGTGCCGGACGATGTTCTCAACGTACCACGCGTTGCGTCCGCTGTAGAAACTATTATAGACGCCAACAATACTAAGTCCGGTTTCCTTCGCCTTGCGCGCGGCGATCTCGGCGCCGCGAAAGGCGGCGATATAGCCAATTGTGTTGCCGCCATCCACCAATGCCGAGGACGGCGTCTCCCGAACGACAAAGGGTTCCGTTCGCGTCTGCCGGTTCCGCGCTTCTTCCGCGATCGTCAGAATTCGCGCGAGACTCGCGAACGGATAGCCGCACAAAGCGTTATCCACCAATTGGTCGGTGATGATCGTCGCATCCGCTTCGTCATATCCGCAACGACCCAGGGCACGCATCGCCAGCGCCCGTGCTTGCGTTTCCGTCAGTCGCACGGTGCCGGGAGGATCTTCATCCAGCAACAAATTCCGGCGCATCTGTCAGCGCCCCTTGAACGGCCCAGCGGGCCGCTTTTCCACGAACGCACGAGCGGATTCCAGGAAGTCCTCGGACAGATTCAGCTTCGCCGCGCGCACGGTCCGCACCGCTTCTTGCTGAACCTTTTTCAATTCCCACCTACGCAATTGTACGGTATGCCGCACGCCCAATGGCGGATTCTTCGCGATGGCTCGCGCCATATCCTGGGCTGCCGTCAAATATTCACCTTTTGGCGCGACCTGATCGATGATGTTCACGCGTAACGCCTCCTCGGCGGTGAAGAAACGTCCGGTCAGGCTGACCTGAACCGCCAGCGATCCGCCGCCGCGGAAGTTCAGCAAGGCCCAGTACTTGGCGCCGGACAATCCACGCGGCGCTTCGGTGACCTGGAATTTCGTGCCTTCCTCGGCGACGATGAGATCGGATTCCAGCGCGATGCCCAGTGCCAAACCCAGGACGTAGCCGTGAACCGCGCAGATCACGGGCTTCCAGTTCACGCAGTCGGTCAGCAGATTTTCGGAATTCGCATCCCGCGCCTGTGGTCCGCCATGCGCCTCCATTTCGGCACGCGGCCGCAATTGCCGCTGCTGCACATCGGCGCCCGAGGAGAAAGCGCGTCCCGCGCCGGTCAGCACCGCGACATCCGCCTCGGGGTCGAGGTCGAAGCGATGCATTGCCGCCAACGCGTCCCGCGCCAGGTCGTCGTTGAACGCGTTCAGCCGCGACGGCCGGTTGAAGGTGATCGTCGCTACGCGGTCCCGGCATTCGTACAGGACCAGTGGTTCGGTCTCGTCGGCCATGGTGGTCTCCCTTTGTCGGGGCCGCCGGGTTCTGGCCGGCCGCGCGGGCGCTATCGTACCGGATCAGTGAGCTCGGGCAACTATGACCAGACCGCTGCTCCAGGCGAGGCTGACGATCCGAAGTTCCGCTCGAGCCGCCAGGTCGGCGATGAGCCGAGGCACTTTCTCCGCGTGGCCCTCGGGCCAGTTCGTCTGCGGCAGCATGTCGTCAATCACGTAAAGCCCGCCAGGCCGTAGCAGCGCCAGCGCTTCATCCAGATACTCGTAC
>JBEKGV010000146.1:0-8103 GCA_050012615.1 Acetobacteraceae bacterium
CCACCGAGGATGAGATCGCGCTGCGCAATAACCGGGCCGCGTTCGAGCGCATCCGGCTGCGTCATCGCGCGCTGGTCGATGTCTCCGGCCGCTCCACCAAAACCACCCTGTTCGGCAAGGAGATCTCGGCGCCGATGGCAATCGCGCCAACCGGAGCCGCCGGGCTTTGCTGGTATGAGGGCGAACTGGAACTCGCCAAGGCGGCGGCGAAAATGAAGATCCCGTTCACTCTCGCGACCGGCGCCATGACCTCGATGGAGAAGATCGCCAAGGAGGCGAATTTCCGGTTGTGGTTTCAACTTTATGTGTGGAAGCAGCGGGAGCTGTCCTACCAGCTCATCGAACGCGCGAAGAACAACGGGTTCGAGGCGCTGATCGTTACAACCGATACGATCGTGCCGCCGAACCGCGAGTATAACGCCAAAAACGGACTGATGCTGCCGTTCGCCCCAACGTTTCGGTTCACGCGCGACATCATGCTGCGTCCTGGCTGGTTCGCCAACGTGCTGCTGAAATATCTCACCACGATCGGTATGCCACGCAACGAAAACTATCCGGATCCGTACCGGCGCGTGATCGGCGCGGACACATTCGCGCGCGAGGTGATGCGCCAGGACTCGCTCAACTGGGACGACATCAAGATCTTTCGGGATAAATGGCCGGGAATTTTAATGCTGAAGGGCATCAATCGCCCCGATGACGCGCTGAAGGCCGTCAGCGCCGGTGTGGATGGGATCGTCGTCTCGAACCATGGTGGCCGCAACATGGACAGTGCCGCGGCAACCATCGACATGCTTCCGGAAATCGCCGAGGCCGTCGGCGACAAAATCACCGTGCTGCTCGACTCCGGCATTCGCCGCGGTTCCGACATCGTGAAGGCTGTGGCGCTTGGCGCTAAATGCGTGCTGACCGGACGCGCGACTCTCTACGGCACCGCGGTCGGCGGTGAACTGGGCGCCACGAAGGCGATCAACATTATTCGGACCGAAATGGACAAGACGATGGCCTACACTGGCTGCAACCGCGTCGATGAGATTACCACCGACATCTTCTTCGGCGATCGCGAGAGCAACCGCATGGCGGCGCAATGAGGGGGCAAACGTAATGGCCGCGCTCGACAACTGTTACAATATATTCGATCTGCGGGAAGCCGCCCAACGCCGACTGCCCAAAGGCGTCTTCGAATTCGTCGATCGCGCCACCGAAGATCACATCGCCGTACGCGACAACCGCACGGCGTTCGAGAACATCAAGCTCCGCCATCGCGCATTGGTGGACGTCTCGGGCCGTTCCCCCGCGACGACGTTGTTCGGCAAGCCCATGGCCCTGCCGATGGCTATCGCTCCGACCGGAGCCGCCGGCCTGTGCTGGTATCGCGGCGAACTGGCGTTGGCGAAAGCAGCGGCGAAGGCTGGAATTCCGCTGACGCTTTCCACGGCTTCGATGACCGCCATGGAAACGATCGCCAAGGAGGCGGGCGGCCGGTTATGGTTTCAGCTTTACGTGTGGAAGCGCCGCGATCTGTCGCACCAGATCATCGAGCGCGCCAAGAACGCCGGTTACGAGGCGCTGATCGTCACCGTCGACTCAGCCGTGTCTGGCAACCGCGAATACAACGCCCGCAACGGTTTCGCTCTGCCGTTCAACCCATCGCGCAAATTTCTCATGGACGTCGCCACGCATCCATCCTGGACATTGGGCGTCATGGGCAAATATCTCACCACGATCGGCATGCCGAAACACGAGAACTACCCTGCGGAATTCCAAGGCTCGATCACCAGTGGCGTGGCCGGACGGCGGCCCGAGATGGAGGTCGACTCGCTCAATTGGGACGACATCGCGAAATTCCGCGATATGTGGCCGGGGGTCCTGATGCTGAAAGGCGTCAATCGGATCGATGACTCACTGAAAGCGGTTAGCTACGGCGTCGATGGGTTGATCGTGTCGAACCACGGCGGCCGCAATATGGACAGCGCCGCCGCCACGATCCGCTTGTTGCCGGAAATCGCCGAGGCGGTGGGCGACAAACTGACGGTCATTCTCGATTCCGGCGTTCGCCGCGGCTCCGACATCGCCAAGGCGCTCGCTCTGGGCGCGAAGGCGGTGCTGACCGGGCGGGCGACACTGTATGGCACCGCCGTGGGCGGCGAGGCGGGCGCGTTCAAAGCGATCAATATCATCAAGACGGAATTCGATAAGACGATGGCCTACACTGGCTGCAATCGCACGGACGAGATCTCGACGGATATATTCTTCGGCGACTACGGTTCAAACCGCATGGGGCAGGGCGCGGTTTGACAACACGGAGAAGGGGCGATGAAGGAAAGGTGAGGTCGCGGGGAAAGCAAGAGAGCCTCGCTCCATCGTCATCCTCGGGCTTGACCCGAGGATCAATGCACGCACGTAATGTCGATGTGACCCAATCGCTGTGCGGCGACAGATGCTCGGGTCAAGCCCGAGCATGACGAACGCGGGGCCGTGTGATGTTGGTGCCCCTGCTTTTGCGCCCAGGGCGTCAAGCCGACTATGACGAAGCGGCGCCGCCGCCATCAGCGATCGACCACACGCAAATCGCGGCGGCGGGCTCGGGGGGAGACTTCGGCGGGTAAATCCAGCGGCAACAGCGGCGCCTGATCGCGGTGGCCATCGCCGACCGTGTCGGCTGGTTCGAACTCCGCCGCCGGAATGTCTCGCCTTCCGAGATAATTCACCGCCAGATGCCGGAACGCGTAGTCGAGAAACGATGTCGCGTGTTTCACCGCCGGGTCGCCCTCGACCGCGCCGGCGGGTCCGAAGCGGGTGAAGGTGAACGCCTCGACGAAGGTTTCCAGTTTGACCCCGTGTTGCAAGCCCAGAGAAACCGCGGTGGCGAAGGCTTCCATCAGACCCTTGAAGGCCGCGCCTTCCTTGCTCAGCGCGATGACGATTTCGCCCAATGAACCGTCGTCGTATTCGCCGGTGCGCAGGAGGACCTTGTGGCCGGCGAGCGAGGCCTGGTGCGTGTAGCCGCGACGGCGTCCCGGCAGATCGCGTTTCACGACTGGCTCGGAATGAACGGGTTGAGTATTGGGTCGCGGCGGCATCCGGTGCAGGTAAGGCGCCACCGCGTCGTGCATTGACGCGTGCGCGGCCTCACCGATCGCAGGGAATGGCGAACCGCCGGACAACTGGATCGCCAACGCCCGTTCCCCGCTCATACTGCGGGAGCCCAGAAAGGCGCGTGCGGTGCGGGTGAGGTCGCCCTCGTCGGAGACCCAGGCGAAGCATGGGGCGATCCCAGCGGTTTCTACGCCAAGCAGGGCCTCAGCCGCGCCGGAGGCCCGGATCGCGGTCGTCACGGAATGGCGCGGCATCGCATCTGTTCGAGCCGCTCGCGCCGCCTCCGCGAGGCCGGGAACGACGGATCGCGACGGGGCGTCGGGATAGACGGACCGCAGGGTCCCCGCTCCCTCCGACCGCGCCGATGCGGCGTCCGCATGCCCCCGCAGCAGCGCGGCAAGGCAACGCGCGACATCGCGTGCGGCGTCCGAATCATATCTGAGCCCAAGCGCGGCGAGCAGGCCGGCAAGGCCGGCCATGCCGATGAACAGGTCCCGGGAGCCCGGAGCGAGAACCGTCAATGCCTCCACGGCCGTTTCGGTTGCATCAGCAAACGACTGGGCGTCGAATTGTCCGTCGGTGGTCACGAAGGCGGGCAGGTTCAACACGTAGCCGGGATCGTCCGCGGCCCGGCCAGCCCAGATCGCGTCAGCCGGCGCGGCACGGCGCAGTAACAACAACCGCAGCACCCGATTTTCCAGTTCAGGACTGAGGCCGGCGGCCCACAACCGGGCAGCGCCTGCCAGCGTGACCGGTCCATCGCGTGGCGATAAGGCGGCGGGCGATAAGGCGGCGGGCGATAAAGCGGCGAGCGCCGCGGCGGCGCTGTCTTCCCAGGCGGCCGGCAAGGTCACCGGACGCGGGGGGGAATCGGGATCGGCGCCTATCTCGACGCGCCTCGTGCGGGTACCATGCCAGATCCGGTGAACTCTCATGCTGGCACGGTATGCCGCGTCGAGTCGCCTGGAAAGCATATTTTGTGTGAAATGAGCGTAATGACCACAAAATCCTGTGGATAATCCCACTGTGGACCGGTGGCCGGTGCGCGCCTATATGTCCCGCATGAATCTTGGCACCTGGCTTTTCACGCGGCTCAAGGGCCACCTCGTCGGCAGCGACGCGGCGGGCAATCATTACTATCAGGAGCGGGCGATCCGTTCGAATGGGCGGCAGCGCCGCTGGGTCGACTACAACGGCCCGGTCGAGGCCTCGGCGGTCCCGCCCGAATGGCACTCCTGGCTGCATTATACGACCGATCGGCCGATCCAGGAGTCCGCTCGCCGGCCCTGGAGCAAGCCGCATATCCCTAATGCGACCGGCACTCCGGCGGGCTACCGGCCGCCGGGACATGACTACGAGGGCGGTCATCGCGACCGGGCAACCGGCGATTACGAAGCCTGGACGCCGGGAAGCGAGTAACGCTCATGGCTCGTCGAGGCATCGCCGAAACTTTAACCGGGGCCGCGGTTCTGCTGGTCGCGGCCGGATTTCTGGCATACGCCGTGGCGCATTCCGGCCGGTCGTCGACAACCGGGTACGCGTTGCACGCGAAATTCGATCACGTCGACGGATTGAACGACGGCGCCGACGTCAGGATAGCGGGGGTCAAGGTAGGCAGCGTCGAGAACATGCAGATCGATCCGAAAAGCTTCCTCGCCGATGTGACGCTGACAGTGCGCGACGATATCCATTTGCCCAAGGACACGGCCGCTGAAATCACCAGCGAGAGCCTGCTGGGCGGCAAATATCTTAACTTAAGCCCAGGTGGGGATTCGGCGGTCATTCCGGCGGGCGGCAGCATCACCATCACCCAGTCCTCCATTTCCCTCGAGCAACTACTGGGCAAATTCATTTTCAGCGCGGCCAGCCTGGCGGATAAGACACGGGCCGCGGGTGCGACGGACAACGAACAGCCCCAAAACGGGGCGCCTAAGGGTCCCGGTCAGGGAGCACCAAAATGATCCCTCCACCCCCAACGGTATGGCCGGGCGACGACGGCAATCCGTTATCATGCCGCGACAAACTGAAAGTCCTCGCGGAAAATCATGGCGAACTCGCGCAGATGCTCCGCGACACGTTCGAGGATGCGATCCTGATGGGCGTCGATGAGGCTGCGATGCGCGGCATTCTCGCCGGCATGATAGACGGCCTGGAATCGCCAAAGCGATCGGCCCGATGAAGCGCGTTTGGTTGGGGATGCTGCTCGTGTCCCTGCCGCTGGCGGTATTCGCGCAATCGGGGACGATCCTGCGAGAGAGCGTACCGCCATACCCGCCTCCGGCCGGCCTTCCGCCGCCGGATGATGGGGTCACCGCCGCGCCGCTGCCGCCGCCGGATCAGGGGCCGCCGGATCAGGGAATGCAGCCGGACGATACGACCGAAGCGCCCCAGCCGGATATGGTCCCGAACCCGTTACAGGACCAGAACACTGTTCCGGTGCCCGGGGCGAGCAAGCAGACGCAGCCGCAAGGTCAGCCGCAGCGGGGCGGATGGGTTCAGATGGGGACGGCGACGTTACAGGCGCTCGACAAGGTCAACGCGCGCGGCGACACGCTGGTGGTGAAGGTCGGCGACACCGGGCACTTCGGTTCGCTGGACATCGCCGTGCGCGGTTGTTTCGTTCGCTCCGGGGATCGCCCAGGTGATGCGACGGCTTACCTGGTTATCCGCGATAAGCGGGCGGATGAGCCTTCGTTCAGTGGCTGGATGGTTCGTTCCGCGCCCTATATGTCGATGCTGGCTCACCCGATCTATGATGTTCGTGTCGCCGGATGCACGCCGTGACGCGTAACGAGTTGCCGCCGTTTCAAACCGCCGCGCTGCTGCTCGATCTGGATGGCACGCTGCTGGATTTGGCGCCGACACCGGATTCGGTCGTGGTGCCGCCGGGCCTGACGGATGCGCTGCGAACCATCAAGGGTCAGTTGAACGACGCCCTCGCGGTGGTCACCGGCCGGTCGATCGAAACGATCGATGGCTTGCTTGGGGACGCGCCGCATGCTGTCGCCGGAGAGCACGGCGGCGCTTTCCGCCCAGTACCCGGCGCGCTTATTGAGCGTCCGGACCTCGAACCGCCGCCGCGGAATTGGGTCGATACCGGCGCGGCGCTGGAGGCAGCGCATCCCGGCGCCATGTTTGAGCGAAAGCCGCGTGGCTTCGGACTGCATTTCCGTCTGGCGCCGGACGCCGGACCGGCGATCCATGAGGTGTTGTCGGCATTGATCGGTGACTCGGCGGATTTCGAACTGCTGCCGGGCCACATGATGTGGGAGGTTCGGCCGCGCGGTGTCGACAAGGGAGACGCGGTCACCAACATCATGCGGCGTGCACCGTTTGTTGGCCGTCTGCCGGTCTTCATCGGTGACGACGTGACCGATGAGGACGGAATGCGGGTGGCTCGCGCCCTGGGCGGCGTAGGATTGCGCGTTCAGGACGTGTTCGGCGATGCCGGGGGCGTGCGCGCCTGGCTGCACGAAACGGCGTCTCGCGGCGACTGGGGCGCCTTGCGATGAAGCTTGCGGACTTCAAAGTCCTGAGTTTCGATTGTTACGGGACTTTGATCGACTGGGAGAGCGGGATTCTTGCAGCATTGCAACCATTGATTCACCGCGCGGGTGTCGCGGTGGGCGATGAGGCGGTGCTGGCGCAATTCGCGGCCTGTGAGTCTGAGCAACAGGCCGCGACACCGGAGATGCGGTATGCCACGCTGCTTGCGGTGGTGCATGGACGACTGGCGCATGCCTGGGGCGTGGCTGAAGACGCAGCGGAAAATGAACGGTTTGGCGGCTCGATCGGCGACTGGCCCGCGTTTCCGGACACGGTGGATGCGTTGCGCGCGTTGCGGCAACGGTATCGTCTGGTGATATTGTCGAATGTCGACCGTGACGGGTTCAGCGCGAGCAATCAGCGTCTGGGCGTCTCTTTCGACGCGATTTATACCGCGCAGGACATCGGGTCGTATAAGCCGGATCCGAGGAACTTTACTTACATGATGGAACGGCTGGCCGAGGACGGGTATCGGAAATCAGACGTTCTGCATGTCGCTCAAAGCCTGTTCCATGACCATGCGCCCGCGAACGCGATCGGTCTTGCGTCGGCGTGGATCGATCGGCGGCATGGCACTGAGGGTTGGGGTGCGACAGCGCCGCCACCGGCGGGCGTGCGGTACGATTTCCGGTTCGAGAGTTTGGCGGAATTGGCGGAGACGGTCGCGCGATCTTGATCCGTCACAGCCCTCCTCCGACCTGATCGCAGGGCTATCGCACAGATGAATACATGACGCGGCGTGGCGTTGGCTGGCAGATCGATGATTTCCACCAGTCCGTCCGATTGGATTCGGCGGCGTCGACGCGGGGTCGTCTGGGACATGATGATTCGATAACATCATTTGCATTCATTTGCGTATTTTTGCGTTCATCTGCGTTAAAATTCTTTATTTCAACGCATTGGGTCATTGACCGGCGCCCTTTTTACGTAGCACTGCTACTGGATGCCGAACTTCCGTATCCGATTTGGCCCAGAAAAGATTTTAAACGCAAATAACGCAAATAAGCGCAAATCAACGCAAATACTTGTGAATATCGCCGAGAGGCAGATTGTACACCGAACCTCTGACCCATCCCGAATGCTCGTGAACCATGCCTGTCAACGGGCGAAAATAGTCGTCGCCCGTCTCCACCCGCTCGGCGAACGCGATTGCCTCTCGGTAAGCCATGAAGCGTGATGGTAAACGCATGGGTCGACGATTGTGCTATTGGGACGGACCCAGCAACCCGCGCGCCGCGAGATTGCGCATCAGCGCGCCAATCCCAAACGTCCACGGCTCACACTGGTCGGTCGGCATCATCCGGTTGACGAGCGCACCCAGTTTCGGCGCCGCGATGGTAACGATGTCGCCGGTCTTGTGGGTGAAGCCTTGACCTTTCGTGTCGCGGTCCTCGACCGGAGCGAAAATGGTGCCGAGAAACACCACCGCTCCATCGGGGTAACGATGATGCGCGTTCA
>JBEKGV010000147.1:0-8418 GCA_050012615.1 Acetobacteraceae bacterium
AAGGACGAGTTGGAACACCGGTGCGTCGGCCTCGTCGAGCACCGAACCAACGGTGTCCGATCGAGCGGAAAACGCTGTCATGTTCAGAATGATGTCTGGCCGTTCCGTCGCCAGCCAGGCGCGGAGCGGGTCGATGACGGAAGCGTCCTTGAGGCTGGTCACGTAGATGGCGGCGACCCGAAAGCCTCGGCCAGCCAATGCATCCGACTGGGCGATAATCGGTGCGGTGTCCGCCGCGAGCATCCAGGCGCGGTAGAAGATGATCAGGGCGGTTGGAGCGTCGGTTGGACCGGCCTTCGTCGCGGGGGCGAAGTGGCCGAATGGCGGCGCGTACGATAATTGCGGTGGGTAGGATAAGGACGGCGGCCCCGGCTCGCGCTCCGCCGTCATCCCACGGCTTGTCCGGGGGACCTGTCGCGGCACGGTGCTGGTAGAGATCCCCCGGACGATCCCCCGATCAGGTCGGGGGAGGGGGATGACGGTGAGTCCAACAATGAACCTCAGGCACGCGCCGACGTTCTCCACGCCGCCCGCGGTGAAATACGCGCCAATGCGCCGCAACACCGCTGGCGCCAGCGTGGAGGCCTCGTCCAGCCGCGCATCTGGCCGGTGATCGCCCGGCACGATGGCAAGCGGAATGCCCGCCGTCCGGGTCAGGGTCGCCAGTTCGTCTACGCCATAGCCCCAGTAATCCTTCCCGCCGAGCAAACGCACCAGCACGAAACGCGACCTGGCAATCACCTTCTCGATATAAAGATCGACCGAATATGGATGTCGCAGCGCCGCCAAATTCGCCAGCCGAAGGGTTGGGAGCGCAGCCTGCCCGGCCTCCCACGCCGCCGCGAGCATCGACAAATCCGTATCGGTGAACGACAGCGCAACGATATCGGCCGGCGTTTGCCCGAGATCGACCGCTTCGGCCGTGCCATCGATCGACCGATGCTCGATACGCAGAAGATGCATCGCTCAGCCCAGAAGCGATGCTGTGATCGCGGCGCGGTCGAGCCCTTTTTCGCCAATGACGACCAGCCGGCTTCGCCGGTCCTCGCCCGGTGACCAGGTGCGATCGAAATGCTGACGGAAGCGGCCACCGACGCCCTGGATCAACAACCGCATCGGCTTGCCCGCGACCTCGATAAAGCCCTTCATCCGCAACACCGCGAATTTCTCGGCCGCGGCCGTGAGATTTGTTACCAGACCGGTCGGATCGGACGTCGGCGGCAAATCGAGGACGAAACTTTCGAAGTCGTCATGATCATGTTCCCCTGCCGCATCATGATGCGACGGCCGGTGCGCGAGATCGTCCTCCGCCGCCGCCTCCAGCCCGAGCAAAATGGCGGGGTCGATCCGTCCTTCACGCGTTTCGACGATCTTCACGGCGCGCGGGATCGTTTGTTTTATTTCCTCGTTCACGCGCCGCATCGTATCGGCGGTCATGAGGTCTGCCTTGTTCAGCACCACGAGGTCGGCACACAAAAGCTGATCCTCATAGACCTCCTCGAGCGGGTTATCATGATCGATCGCACCGTCCGCCGCGCGCTGCGCCGCGAGCTTCACCGGATCGTCAGCGAAACGCCCATCGGCGACGGCCGCCCCGTCGACCACCGCGATGACGCCGTCGACGGTCAGTTTTGTGCGAATGTCCGGCCAGTCGAATGCTTTCACCAGGGGTTTCGGCAGCGCCAGGCCCGATGTTTCGATAATAATATGTTCTGGCCGCGGCGAGCGGGCCAGCAACGCTTCGATGGCCGGGATGAAATCGTCCGCCACCGTGCAGCACAGGCAGCCGTTGGCCAGTTCGACGATATTTTCCTCCGGGCATGAATCGATCCCGCAGGATTTCAGGATCGTACCATCCACGCCGACATCGCCGAACTCATTGATGATCAGCGCGAGCCGCCTGCCGTGTGCGTGCTCCAGCACGTGCCTGATCAAGGTCGTTTTGCCCGATCCCAGGAAGCCGGTAACGATGGTGACTGGTATTTTCGCCATGGCCCGCACGTCATTCTCCTCCTTCATTCCCCTTGGGCGTCATTCCCCTTGGGGCGCTTTCGGATCGGGAGACATGCGACGGCGAATTCGGATGCGCCGAAGCAACGGCGATGCAAACCACGCCGAAGCCACAGCGACCCAAATAGCGCCGGTGCACCCCGCCCGTCGCGTCAGACCTGATCCGCCGGCCGGTCTCCTGGCTCGTGGGTCGTTGCCTTCCGCCGCCTTCCCGGTTGCCATTCGGGGTTTCCCTGGTGGGATTTCCCTGGAGGCATTGCCAGTGGCTCTGTCGGCGGTCGGCTATCCACACACAGTTGCGGGGGCAGCCGCGGCTCGGCGAGGCATCACTCACGCCGTCCGCATTCCCGTTTCACCCTCTCTGATCGAGGGACCGTCGGATCGCGGCCATGTTGTCGCCGCCACGGCTGAGTGTCAAATGGATATCCATGCGATGAATCGCGGCCAACAAACCCGATGTCGGACACGAGCGTCGAAGTCGCGAGCTGATCGCAAGCTCTCTCTCGCAGCGGGATGTGCACGGTCGATTGGCTCAACCGATCGACCGCAGTGTCCAACCCGCGTGGGTACCGCGCAGGCTGACCCGGCAAAGCGGTGCGATATCGATCCGCCAAAAGGCGGTCGGTTTCGCGTCGATCGCGAGGATCACGGCAGCGCGGATCACCGCAGGATGGCTCACCGCCACAATTCTCCCCTCCTGTCGCCCCTCCTGGGCTCGCAATGCCTCAAGCCATGGACCAACTCGACCCAACAGATCCGCGATTGATTCACCGCCGTGCGGCGCGGCATCGGTGTTTGTGATCCACTTCTCGACGGCATCCGGTTCGGAACTCCGGACCGCGTCAAACGACTGGCCGGCCCACCGCCCCAGATCGATATCCCTCAGCACAGGATCAGTCGCGGCGTCGAGTCCGAGAGCGACGGCGGTCTGCCGGGCTCGCAGCGCCGGACTCGACCACGCGGCATCGACGCGTCGTAGACTGGCGGCGAGTGCGCGCGCCTTGGCCTCGCCGCCGGTGTCGAGCGGTTCATCCAAAGGAAACGCAGCGTCCCGAACCGCGTCCGTCGAAGCGTGCGACACCATCAGCAGTCTCACGGCCATGATGATTTTCGCCCGTCGGCTGCTGCAGTGTCAGTTGTCGCGCTTGACAGCAAAGGACCACGCTCCGTAGGTTGATGCCGTCATGGACCTGGAAGCCGGTGTAAGTCCGGCACGGTCGCGCCACTGTATTCGGCTGCCGCCTCGCCGCGCAATCGAGAGTCAGACCTGGTCCGGACGACAACCCATCCATCGGGTCGCGTAAGCCCAGGGAGAATGCGAATGTCCGACACAACCTACATACCTGATCTCGCGTCGCGGCCCATTCCGGTTCGCGAATTGTTGCCATGGGTCATTTTCGGTGTGTTGCTGCTGCTCGCGATCTATTTCGTCGGCGCCGAGGAGGGTGCGACTTCGCTCATTCCCGGGATGTACGTGCACGAGTTCGTGCATGACGGCCGACATCTGCTTGGCTTCCCCTGCCACTGAGACCCGGGTCCTCAAATGGTAAGGACCCTTCTCATCCGCGGGATGCTGGTTGGGGTGTTCGCGGGATTGCTGGTGTTCGGCTTCAGCAAGGTATTCGGCGAGCCGCAGGTCGATCGCGCCATCGCGTTTGAAACCGCGATGGACGAAGCCAAGGCAAAGCAGCGCGCCGCCGCCAACTTGCCGGCGCAAGAGCCCGAACCGGAGTTGGTAAGCCGGGAGGCTCAGGCGAGTTACGGTCTGTTCACCGGCGTAATGGTGTACAGCGCCGCGTTTGGCGGCCTGTTCGCGCTGGTGTTCGCGTTCGCCAACGGGCGCGCTGGAAATTTCAGTCCGCGCGCCGTCTCCGCGCTGCTGGCGGCGGGCGGGTTCGTCGCGATCTATGTCGTTCCGAATCTGAAATATCCGTCAAATCCGCCATCGGTTGGTGCCCCGGAGACCATCGGCTATCGCACCGCACTGTATTTCATAATGATGCTGATTTCGCTCTCGGCGATGGTGGCCGCGGTCATCCTGCGGCGGCGGCTGGTATCCCGTCTTGACGAATGGTCCGCTACGCTTACCGCGGCGGCTTGTTACATCGTGGTCGTGAGCGCCGCACAGATTCTGCTGCCCGCCATCAACGAGGTGCCGGACGAATTTCCGGCCGTTGTGCTGTGGAAATTCAGGATCGCGTCGTTAGGGATGCAGTTCATCATGTGGGCGGCGATCGGCCTGCTGTTCGGCTGGCTGACCGAGCGCGCGGAGGCTGGACGGCTCGGCGTCTCCGGTGGCCGTCTGTTAAGAAACGCCGCGCGGTAAGGGCATCGGGGCAAAAGGCCTCGGTGCGACCGAGGCCTTTCGCATCCAGGGGCGTCGCGGGTCAGAACTCGGTGTGCAGACGTAACGCGAACACGGAGACCGGTCCGCGCTGACGGTTGTAGCCAGGGTTGTTCACGAGCTGATAATCGCCGGTGAGTTTGGCGAAGCTGAAGGCGGCGAAACTGTAATACGTTTCGAGGATCTGCTCCGGGCCGGCCATCGGTAGTTGCCCGTCGCCGATGATCCCGCCCAGGCCGCCGGCCGCCAGGTATTCCTTGGCCGCGCGGGAAATCTGGTTGGCCACGGCGGCCAGCCCGACCGTGTCGTCCGGCCGGCCCCAACGCGCGCCGGTCAGCGACAGGCCGACCTGCACCGACTGGTCGATGTCGGTGAAATCGACCTCCTCCACGCCGCCCTGGGTCCAGCCGACCCGCGCGAACATCCCCAGGTCGGGCATCAACTGCTGTTCCAGGTTCAGCACGACGCCGTACTTGCTGCGATAGTCGCGGACGGCGGCGGTGGATGGTGTCGTGCCGGTCGCCGCGGCCAAAGCAAGCGCATCGGCGTAGGTGCCGAGGTTGCCGCGCGAGAGCCAGTACAGAAATTTGAACTTGCCTGGTTGATCCCAAAGCGTGTGCCTCTCTTCCAGTTCGGCGACGAACTGAGTCTGATGAAACAGCGGCAAACTGAGATGGATACTGTTCGGCACGTCCGACAGATCGAACACCCCGACCCTCGCGGCCCACCAGTCCTGATACCACTCCGCCGCCGCGCCGTAGGTCGCGCCCCATGCGTCCGCCGCATAGTCGAACGTCCCGATATCGAGGACGGACCAGTTCAGGAAGTCGTTGCGTGGGTCATGTGCATATTTGTTCGCGTCAAATATGTCGACGACGGCGAACTTGCCGATCGTAATGACTACGCGGTTCGCCGATTGCGATCCGCCGAGCTGATTGAGGTCCGGATCGACCTTCTGGGCCTCGCCGCCCAGATCGATAGTCTGCCGGAAAAACGCGCGTGACATGCGGTAGTACGGGTCTTTCTCGCCGAGCTTGTAGGCCTCGCCGCTGAGGTAGCCCGCGACACCAAAGCTGTTGCCTAGTCCGAAACCCTGGTCGACCTCGGGGTTGATCCAAATTTCCGCGCCTTGCCACGGGCGAAAGCCGGCATAAAGCGTGGCATCGAAGGTCTCCCGCCCGTTGGCCGCCGACGACAGGCTTTGTGGCCCCTGATAGGGAGAGCGAAACGTCGGCTGAAACTGTTGAGTGTAGGTGCTCTGGCCGTGGATCGCCCATTGCTCCGGCCCATTGGCGTCCTGCGCAGTGGCATTCGGCCCGGCGGCGTTCGGCCCGGTGGCGTTCGGCCCAGTGGCATTCGGCGCAGTGGCGTCCGTCGAGGGCGGCGCATCCGCGGCGGCGGCCGCGACGGACCAGCACAACAGCGGAACAGCCAGCAGGACGGCAGTCCGCGGCCGGTTTCCGCCCGGCGTCGGGTCGTTCGCTTTGTTGGAAAGGGATGAGTTTTCACGGCGCGACATGCACGCGGGAATAACAGCCATGGTCGTCTCCCGCTTCTGGGCACCCCGCCCCCGAAGCTGGTGTAAGCGCGACACCGGCAGGTCTCCTGGCTCGCGGCTCAACGAGTCTGACCCTGTCTTCCCAAGCCAATTTGGGCTCAGTGACACGCTCCATCCGGAAAGGAACGGGCGGGCCAGCCTCTCGCCGTTGACAGTTGCGGGGTCAGCCGCCGACTTGCCCCCGGACCAATGGTCCAGCCGGAGCGCACGGCGTTCCCTTTTCACCCGCTCGCGCGGGACCGGTGACGCGCGTATGTTGCGTTGCTCGCGCGATCGTTGCAAGGGCGGAACCCCACACGCCAGAAGGTTGCCAGTGGTCAGGGTTCCAGGTTGAGGGAAGTGCGGTATCGTCCCCATGTTCCAATGACGACGAGGGGAAAGATGCCTCAGGGCCAGCTGCGTGGATCGGTCGCCGGCATCTGTTCGCTGCTGCTGGCCGGTAATTTGGCCGCGTGGATCTGCGCTGTTCTGGTTTTTCGCGATCAGCCTCTGGTGCTGGGGACGGCGCTGCTCGCTTATGGCTTCGGTCTGCGCCATGCGGTCGACGCCGACCATATCGCGGCCATCGACAACGTCACTCGCAAGCTGATGCAGGAGGGCAAACGCCCGGTCAGCGTGGGCTTCTTCTTCGCGATGGGACATTCGACGGTCGTCATCCTGGCGGCCGCCGGCGTCGCCGCGACGGCAACCGTACTGACAGCGCACTTCGAGCAGATCAGAAACGTCGGCGGCATCATCGGCACTTTGGTTTCGGCGCTTTTTCTGTTCGCCATCGCGGCGATGAATCTGGTCATCCTGCGTTCGATCTGGCGCACTTACCGCTACGTGCGCGGCGGTGGACGCTACGTCGATGAGGATTTCGACATCCTGCTCAACAGCCGCGGCTTGTTGGCGCGGCTGTTTCGTCCTCTGTTCCGGCTTGTCACCTCCAGTTGGCACATGTTCCCGCTCGGCTTCCTGTTCGGACTGGGCTTTGACACCGCGACCGAGGTGGCGTTGCTCGGCATCTCCGCGACGGAGGCCGCCAAGGGGATTTCCATCTGGTCGATCATGGTCTTCCCGGCATTGTTCGCGGCCGGCATGTCGTTGATCGATACCACCGACGGCGTGTTGATGTTGGGTGCCTACGACTGGGCTTTTGTCAAACCGATCCGCAAGCTGTACTACAATCTGACGATCACCTTAGGGTCAGTTGTCGTGGCTTTCCTGATCGGCGGCATCGAGGCACTTGGCCTGGTGGGTGGCCAACTTGGGCTGTCGGGCTGGTTCTGGGACGGGATCGGTGCGCTGAACGACAACTTCAACACGCTCGGGTTCATCATCATCGGCGTGTTCATGGCGGCCTGGGTCATTTCGATCGTGGTCTATCGCTACCGGGATCTCGACAATCTCGAAATCGAACCGCCCGCCGTTCCGGCGAAGGTCACGCCATTTGACAGGGATCATGCACGATGAGCGAAGCGGACGCTGAGGCACGCCGTCACGCGGCGAAGATGGCGAAGCGCAAAGCGGTGCAGGACGCCGAGGTCGCCTCGAAGACGATCGATTCGAAGGGTCTGTTGATGGTCCATACCGGCCCAGGCAAGGGGAAGTCGACAGCCGCGTTCGGGTTGGTGCTGCGGGCTTTGGGGAATGGGTGGAGGGTCGGTGTCGTGCAGTTCATCAAGGGTGCATGGCAGACCGGCGAGCGTCGGGCGTTGGACCGTTTCTCCGACGCGGTCGAATGGCACACGATGGGCGAAGGGTTTACCTGGGAAACGCAGGACCGGCAGCGCGACATCGCCGCCGCGCGCAAGGCGTGGGGCATGGCCGAGACGTTGATGGCCGATCCCGGCATTCGGCTGCTGGTGCTCGACGAGTTGAATATCGCATTGCGCTATGACTACCTGCCGCTGGCGGAGGTCCTGACGGCATTGGCCGGCCGGCGCGGCGATCTCAATGTGGTCGTGACCGGGCGCAACGCGAAACCCGAGCTTATCGAGATCGCCGATCTGGTCACCGAAATGGGTGCGGTAAAGCATCATTTCGCTGCCGGAGTTAAAGCGCAACGCGGCATCGAATTTTGATGGGCCTTAGCGTCCTCACTGGACTTGACCCGCGATCACTCATACCGACCGCCCAAATGGCTGACGCTTTGGCACAGTTGCCAACCACGTCATGGCCGGCCGCCGAGCCGGAATATATCGCCACACGGTGCCGCGACAGATGGCCGGCTCGGCGGCCGGCCATGACGAGCTTGGGTGGTGCCCTCAATTAATCGTCACATACACAGAATCATCCGTGCGTATCTGTGTTCATCCGCGGCTCCCTTTATTTTTTTCTGAAGTCGCAACGAAGTTCGGCAGGCAGCCGCGATGACCCGCGCCCCGGCACATGGCGCGACCGGATGACAGGGCCATGACCCCCCTACCCTCTGGCCCCGCCGCGGCGCTGATGTTTCAAGGCACTGGCAGCGACGTCGGCAAATCGCTGATCGTCGCCGGCCTGTGCAGGGCTTTCACCAATC
>JBEKGV010000148.1:0-8088 GCA_050012615.1 Acetobacteraceae bacterium
GTCGACTGCGCGTCGTACTACGAGAAATGCGAAGTTACGGACACTCATGGGAGTCTGTCAAACGAGGTTGATCTCGTATTTCTAAACCACTTCCACCCGGCCTTCCTGTTGAAGGATCGCCCCCGTGCCTTTTTCATCGAGGGGGTGCTTGCCGCCGCCGAGGTAAAAACCTCCCTCGATAAAAGTGAAACAATAGACTGCTTGCAAAAGGCACAAGCATTCAAACGGCTTCTGCCAAGGGTGGAGGGAAATGACCTCCAGACACACAACGTTGAGGCGGAAGATTGGTCCAGGTATTTGCTACGTCGTCCCTTTTTTGCTTTTGCCTATGAAGATACGAGGCGTCTCAGCACCATTCACAGGAACATCGAAGAATGGATAAACGCCCATCAGATCCCTGATGTTGAACAGATTGACGCCTTTTTTATTCGTAACAAAGGCATCATTGTGAATCTTGGCTCTGGATCTGGAACGCTGGAGATAAGGGATGCCAACGGTGATCTACTGAGCGGCTTCGTCAGGAATGAGACCACCGCTGTTTTTTCCCAGCTGATATTGTGGCTATCATCGGTTTGCCCAACGTTTACGTCCCTGCACCCAATTCTGCTAAGATACATGAACTTCAGCACCGCTGGATTCGTAAAGTGACGGGTGAAATCAGCAGCCATTTCGCGGCTCATGGGCCGGACATCACCACCTCGTGGCATCGACCGTACCACCAAACCCGGGATGAACCGGCCGCCGTCAAATAGCGATCCGCACACCCAGTTCGACCACGCGGTCGCTGGGAATACGGAAGAACTCTGTGGCCGGGACGGCATTCCGCGCCAGCCACAGGAACAGCCAGCGCCGCCACCACGACAGATTCGGCGCCATGCTCGGCACCAATACCTCGCGGCCCAGGAAGTAGCTCGCCTGCATCGAGTCGAAGCCGGCCTCGGGGCCCAGGTCCTCCAGAGCGCGGGGGATATTGGGGCTTTCCATGAAGCCGTAGCGCAGCATGACCCGATGGATGCCCGGCGCGAGTTCCTCGACGGTCGCGCGCTGGTCCGCCGGCTCCTCCGGACGGTCGGTGGTTTGCACCGTCACGAACATCACTTTCTCGTGCAGCACCTTGTTGTGCTTGATGTTGTGCAGCAGCGACGTCGGCACGTAATCCTGGTTGCCGGTCAGGAACACCGCCAGCCCCGGCACGCGGATGATGCTGCGCGATTGCGGCAGGCGGGCCAGAAACGGCGCGAGCGGCATGCTGTCCTGCCGCCAGCGCGCCAGCAAAAGATCCCGGCCGCGCTTCCATGACGTCATCAAAGCAATCAACGCGATGCCGAGGATCAGCGGAACCCAACCGCCCTCGACGACCTTCAACGTGTTCGCCGCGAAGAACACGCCATCGATCAGAAACAATGTGCCGAACACCCCGACCGCGGTCGCGCGGGACCAACGGAACTGGCGCCGGAACACCACCATCGCCAGCACCGCCGTGCAAAGAAACGTGCCGGTGACCGCGATACCATACGCCGAGGCGAGGTTGTCCGACGTCTTGAACACCACCACCAGCGCCAGCACTCCGATCATCAGCGCCGTGTTGACCTGAGGAACATAGATCTGACCCTCCTCCATGTTCGATGTGTGCCGCACCGTCAGCCGCGGCAGGAAGCCAAGCTGCATGCACTGCCGCGTCGCCGAATAGGCACCCGAAATGACGGCCTGGCTGGCGATCACGGTGGCGGCGGTCGCCAGTATCACCAGCGCGAGGCGCCCCCACTCGGGAGACATCAAAAAGAACGGGTTCGCCACCGCCGCCGGATCACGCAACAGCAGCGCGCCCTGACCAAAATAGCACAGCACCAAACTGGGCAAAACGATGAACAACCAACTCTGCCGAATTGGGATCGGACCAAAATGACCCATGTCGGCGTACAGCGCCTCGGCGCCGGTCACGCAAAGCACGACGGCACCCAGCACCACAAACGCGAGATATTTGTAAATCATACAAAGCTTGACCGCGTACCACGGTGAAATCGCCAGCAGCACATCCGGACGGTGGACGATCTGCCCAATACCCATCATCGCCAGCACGATGAACCAAAGTGCCATGACGGGCCCGAAGACGCGGCCGACACTGTGGGTGCCGCGATACTGCACCGCGAACAGCACGATGATCACCGCGATGCTGATCGGCAGCACGTATTGCTGCAACGTCGGTGCCGTCACCTCCAACCCTTCGACCGCGGACAGAACGGAAATCGCCGGAGTGATGACCCCGTCGCCGAAGAACAGGCACGCTCCCACGATGCCGACCATCGCCAGAGCGTTCCGCATCGCCGTGTTGACCGCGACCCGTTGGGCCAGCGCCATCAGCGCGAGGATGCCGCCCTCGCCGTGGTTATCGGCCCGCATCACCAGCATCACGTATTTCACCGTCACGATCAGCACCAGCGACCAGAAGAACAGCGACAGAATACCCAAGACCTCGACTTCGGTGATGGGCACGTCTTCGAACACCTGCATACTCGCCTTGAGCGCGTAAAGCGGGCTGGTGCCAATGTCGCCGTAGACGACTCCAAGGACGGCGAGCAACCGGCCGGCCGAGGATGCGGAATGTTTTGACGAGGCCTCGGTTACGGTGGCGATCAAACCGGCACTCGCGAAACGGCTCGGACCGTTGCGTCAATCATGTCACGCACCACCTCGCCGGCGATTTGCCCGGGATCGGGCGGCGTCGCTTACGCTCGCGGCTGGCGGCTGTCAAAGGGGTCGATCATCGAATCGCCCCCCCGTGGCGCCCCCTCGGCGCCCATCCGGTCGCCCAATCTGGTTGCCCAATCTGGTTTCCCCCTTGGGCCGATTGGTCAGGCGGCGTCGTCGCGCCGGTCGCGGATCTTCACGTAAGCGATCTTCACGTGGTCCTCGCAATAGGGACGGCCGGGCTCGGACGGCACGTCGCAAAAGCGAAACTCGCGCGTGCCCGGCTCGCCAAGGGGCCAGCAGCAGGTCACGATGCGTCCGTATGGCCGCGGTGCGAGCGCAACAGGCCTGGGCGGCGGGGCCGGGGCCGGCCGGGGCGCCTGCACGACCGGCCGCGGCATTGGTGCGTGTACGATCTGCCGCGCCACGGACGGGCTCCGTGATTGCATCGGAGTCGCGGAACCATGAGCATAGGCTGGGAAATTTGAATCCGACTCGGCGACCGTGCTCGGCAGTGGCGGCAAGGTCGGACCCTCGACCCGGCGCACGGTGGCGCGGCGCACCGGCGCTGCGTTCGGATCGCGGCGAATCGGCGACGGGCGGGCGGGTAAATCGAGCCGATGCGCCTTGCCGACGATGGCGTTCTTCGTCACACCCAGACGGCGCCCAATTTCGGCGGTGGAATGACCTTCCTCCCAGAGTGCCCGTAACTGGCCGATAACGTCCTCGCTCCACTCCATCTTGTGATCCCCCATCACTTTGGACACAAAATAGAGTATCGTGCACCGGGCCTCACCTCAACAGCAGAATGGCACCCTGCCACAAAAAGTTGTGGACAACCGAGTCCTGGACCACAAAATACGGTGCTGACACGCGAAAAGGGCCGGTGCGAACACCGGCCCTTTCGTTAACGGTCAGTTTGTCAGTCCGGCAAGGCTTTGGACGCGAAGACCGAGCCTTAGCCGGGGCTGGCCCCGTAATTCGGCTGCATCGCCCGGATATTCACCACGTGCTTGGAGCAACCAGCGCCGGCCAGTTCCACGTGGGTCGCCGCCGCGGTGTGAGTGCCCGTGAAACTACCCGCGGGGCCGTTCCCGTCCATCGACGTGACGGTGCCCGTGATTTTGCCGTCGGCGGTACGGGTCCCCTGAATCTTGCTGATCCCGCTCATGTCACTGAAATAGGCGAAACCGACGATCGTGGCCGGGCCCTTGGCCGGCAGCGGCTTGATGTGCCATTCCGTCGTCGGGCAAGGCGTAGTCGTCCCCGGCATCATGCCAGCCGGCCGTGATGACACGCCGCCATAATACTGCCCCCCCTCCTGAGCCATCGCCGCCATGCCCATGCCGATCAGGGCGGCAGCCCCCAACGCGGTCATAACAAACTTCGAGGTCACGTTTCCCATTGCCCATTCTCCTTTTATTGAGTGGTCATGATAGTCATTAACAAAAGCTACAGGCAAGGGTCGGAAACTACTCAAAATAGTGCGCATAGGGAAAGGCCGGTGCGATTTCCTCCATCGCCAGGCCCCTGATTTAGCCGAGGCCGCGAGCGTGCCATCTCGTTGCTAAACGGCAGAACATGTGCCCGGCCGTCCGCGATTATTCGGAAAGCATGCAATTCAGTTTCGCCATGGGCGAAAAATATTGGGCGCGGCACGGGTCAAACATGACGCCTCGGATGTTTCGTTCCGCCAAAGGAAATCAGGGCAAAAGCAGACCTCGGCAGGTTCCCGGTCAGACCAACTCCCGGGCAGCGTTGCGCGGGCACCAGGAATTCAAATTCGTCCGAACCGCCCAAGCCTGCTTAGAACAACAGGCCCTTCTCCAGCATCCCATGCACCCCCTTCTCTCCGTTCACCGTCTGCGTGACGTGGAAATCGACGGCGAGCGAGCAAAACTGATACGCCTGCTCCTTCGACAGGTTGGCGCGGCCGGTGATGAAAGAGATCATCTGGCGCAGCGCCTGCTTCATGGCGAGATCCAGGTCCTCGTTCATACCCATGGTGATGAAGTGGGTCGGCGTCTCGGCGCGCGGGTAGGTCAACAGCGGCGCCCGCTCGCCGCCGCCCTTGTGCAGGACGAGCGTGAAGGTGCCGGTCAGACAAATCTCCAGCGCGTTGATGCAGACCTCGCCGTCACCCTGCACGCCGTGGCCGTCGCCCGCGGAGAAATTGGCTCCGGGAGCCCAGACCGGCAAAAACAGGATGGAGCCGGCGGTTAGCTCCTTATTGTCGAGGTTGCCGCCGTGCTCGCGCGGTTGAATGGTGGAGATCGAGCCGTAGCGCGGCTGCGGCGCCACGCCCATGACGCCAAAAAACGGCGCGAGCGTTAGCTCGGTGCCCCATGGCAAACGGCACGTGCCGCGGTCGCGGTCGACCGGGATATGGCTCAGGTAGCGGTCGGGGAAATCCTCGGGCAGCGTTCCCGCCAACGGGCGAAAGCCGCAATAGCCCCAGTCGTTGCCCAGTACGATTTCGTCGATGCGGACTTCGAGCATGTCGCCGGGCTCGGCGCCGGCCACACCGACCGGGCCGGTAAGGATATGGCCGCCCGCGCGCGGGATATTCGAGGCATGGATCGCCGCCAGCGCCGGTGGGATCGTCATGCCGGACCCCGGCGGAGGCATCACCTCGGCGGCGCCGGAGACGCATTCCAGCACGACCGTGTCGCCGGAATTCACCGTGAGCAGGGCTGGATAGGCGGCGTCGAACGTGCCCCAGCGGACGGTCTGCGGCGAAGGAGAAATACGGTGCATTGCCATGGAAAATCCTCGCCTGGCTGGGTCGCTCGCGGAGAGTGGACTTTCACCCCGCCGGGCGCGGCTGGCAACCGGCCGCGGTGCAGCGGACCAGGTCGAGGCCGGCGAATCACGTCAAAATGACGGGCCCCTGCCCTCGCCGGCCCTAAGTTCTCACCCATGAGATCGAAACTGACGATTTATTGGCGCAGCGACGATGCGGGCCGGGCCGCGGATGCCCACCCAAGGCCGTGGAAATGCGACATTGGCCTTGCTGCGGCATTGGCCGGCCTGGCGCTGTCGCGGCTTGCGCTGTCGCGGCTTGCTCTGTCGGGGCTTGCTCTGTCGGGGCTTGCTCTGTCGGGGCTTGCTCTGCCGGGCCCGGCGCTTGCCGCTGGCCCTTCGGACACCACACCAGTCCCGGTCCAAAAGCCGGCGCTGCTTTCCAATCCGGGCGACGTGCTGGCTGGCATGGCTGCCCACCTCGATCAGAACCCCGGCGTCGTCGTGGTGACCGTCGATACCTTGCCGATTACTCAAGGCGACGTCGCCAACGTCATCAGAACGCTTCCCGCCAGCCTTGGCAGCCTCGGCCCGCCGGACATCTACAGACACGCGATGGACGTTCTCGTCCGCCAGAAGGTGATGGTGTTGAACGCCCGGAAACTCGGCCTCGACAAAGATCCGGTGGTGATTCAACAGGGAAAAGTCGCCTTCGAACGGATTCTGGCCGACGCCTGGCTCACCCGCAAGTCGGATGCCGCCGTCACGGAGGGTGCGCTTCATGCCCGCTATGACCGTGACATCGCCGGCAAACCCGGCCCTGACGAGGTCCGGGCGCGCGTTATCCTGGTCCCGACCGACGCCGAGGCCCGCGGCCTCATCGATAAACTACGGAACGGCGCCGACTTCGCTGACCTTGCACGTCAGTCCAGCAAAGACCCAACCGCGGCCGCGGGCGGCGATCTTGGCTATCTGCCGCGCGAGGCCGTGTCTCCCGAAGTCGGCTCGGTGATGTTCGCGCTCCTTCCTGGGCAGGTGTCGCCTTACCCGGTCACGTCGGTCGCCGGGTATTTCGTGCTGCGCGTCGAGGGACGCCGGCAGCGCGCGACCCCTACGTTCGACGAGGCGCGTCCCCAACTTGAGCACGAATTGCGGAACGAAGCCGTCAGAGAAGCGATCACGTCGCTGTTGACCGAGGTGAAAATAGTTCCCGCCACGACACCCGCGGCACTACCGAAGTAGGCTGAAAAAATGTCCGATCAGGCCTGTCGGCGACCGCGGCGGCGGCGCAGACCGGCCAGACCCAGGATGCCGACACCCATCAGCGTGATCGATGCCGGTTCGGGAACCTGGGTCATGCTGACCCCGTCCAGCAATGCGAAGGGCGGGTCCGAGTTTGGTGTGCCCACGGCCAGAAATGTCAAAACCTCGGACGCGGCGGTCGCGGTGAAAATCATCGATTGCGAGTTCCAGGCAGCATCGCCACCCGATGGCACGTTCATCAGCGTTGACGTCTGCGTCGAAGTGCCAAACGTGACCTGCCACTCATCGGTCGTGGCGCCGGAGTAACCCGCCTGCTGCGCGCCCGCCTGATAGAATGTGAGGCTGTATTGCTTCCCGGAGACGAGGCCGCTGATCGTTTGACTGATGGCATCCTCGTAGGTCAGAGCCGAATCCCCCGCGAAGAAGTTTCCGCCCGCCGGGCTCACCCCCGGGAAAAGCGCGAACGTCGCCGGTGAATAACCGGCCGGACCACTGTAACCCGTGCCGCACATGTTATTGACGCCGCCGACCACCACGCAATCTATGCCGGTCTGGTTCGCTTCAGTCCAGCCAGGCAATGGGTTGGAGTTGAGAACCTGATAACTTTGCGTATTCGAACCGACACTTTCGAAGCCGCCATTGGTGACCAGGTTACCGGCCGCTCGCGCCGGGCTTCCCGGCAATGCGACTGCCATTGTCATCAAACCAAAAGCAACGGCGCAACCGGGGAATTTTCTGATCCGCGACCGGACAAATTTCGCTGCCAGCATGACGATATGGCCCCTGCATTGCGCCGGAAGGAAAGCCCATGAAACTTCGCGAACGCGGGGCCATTGGCGCCGGACGGTCGCCATCTTGTCCATGATGAACTGCAAGTCATCAACAGTCAAAAGCTTTCCAACAGAATTGATAATTAAATGTTTTAAGTATTAGTTAACGAATAGAATTGAGGACAAACGTTTTAAGTATTCGTTAATTCCCGCGGCGCGACTTCCATCCATTGGCGTCTGTCCGGAAGCAAATGGTACGACGACGAGAGTTGGACCGTGTCCGCGGCGGTTCGACCGCATTGCCCCTCTGCGTTCATCTTTTCTTATCCCTTCTTATCCGCGGCAAGATTCTTACCGCGGACCAATCTCCGACGTTTGAACCAGAAAAATTTGCCGCGGATAAGAAGGGATAAGCAAAGATGAACGCGGATGCTTTCAGACCATGGTCCGATCCGGAGCGATGCCAAAGGGAAAAATCCGCGCTCTTGGGTCCGCTCTCTTGGATAAGAAGATTCCGGAGGGTTTCTGATCGCTCAGGCGAATCGACCTTCGTCAATCTGGTGCCGGAACGTTTCGACGCGCCTACCACTCTGCCGCCGCACCTACGGCCGACATTAAACCACGC
>JBEKGV010000149.1:0-11351 GCA_050012615.1 Acetobacteraceae bacterium
TGTATTCGCGTGGCACGAGGCCTTGCTCGGCCGCGTAGCGCAGACACAGTGCGATGCCGGACCGATTAGGCTCCAACCCGTAGGGCAAAGGGTCCGGTCCGACGATCGCCGCGTATCGCGCTTCGGCGCTGGGTTCGCGCGCCGCCGCTTTGGCTTCGGCGAACAACCGCATCAGTTCCGCGCAAAGGGACAGCTGCTCTGTTTTGAGGCAGACGACGTGATTGACCGGATAGACGCCGGTTCGCCGATACCACTCCGCCGCCGCGGCGTCGGCGTTCGGAATGACGGTGCGGACCAATCCGCCGTCAAGCCCGGTAAGCGCGATCGCGGCGTCGATTTCGCCGGACAGCAGCATCGCTTTCAGGTCCTGGCCTGGCTCGATGCGCACGACATTCGCGGGGTCCCGGTAGTCCTGGACATGCGCGTCTTCCTCGGTGACCCAGGTCATCGAACGATGATCGACGCCGTAAGAGTCCAGCAGAATCCCTCGCAGCCAAACGCCGGTGGTTTGCGACCAGGCCCTTACGCCGATGCGTTTTCCGGCGAGGTCCTCGGGTCCACGTAGCGGTGAGTTTTTCGGACACACCAACGCGGCGTGATGAAATCCCCGCATCACCACCACCGGCAATGCGGTCAGTTCCTTCCCGAAAGCTCTCCCCTGCGCGAGCGTCGTCAATGCGATCTCGCAAAGATCGAAATCGCCGGTTCGAACCATGCGCCGGAATGCGCGCGTTATGGGAACCACGTTCTCCCACGCGAAGGCGATCCGACCCGACCGCAGGGACCCGTCTTTCAGGGCCATCACATGCGGATAGTCCGCCAGCGCGGCTCGTAACGTAACGGTCATGGAGCCTTCACCGTCGGGTAGATGTCTTGCCCGTAATGTTTTCGAAATGTCTCGATCTGGTCCGGTGGGGGCGGCGCGTAAACACATTTCTTCGAAACGAACCGGCCACCCATGATGCGATCCAGCTTCACGGCGGCCTCGCCGAGTTTCACGAGGTTGGTGATGCCGTTGAGGATCGGGACACCGTCCTCCGTGGCGTGGATGCCCGCATGGGCCAGCAGAGCCATCACCACTCCGCCCGCCGCGATCACGACCTCGGCGCCGGCTTCGGTGTTTTTCCGAGCGGCCACGTTGAACTGGGCGATGATTTCGTCCTGTGCGGGTCCGGGTTGGAAGCCGGAGCCAAGATCCGTCAGCCGGTCGATGTGCATGCGGCTCGCGCCGGCGAAGCGGGATCGTAGTCCATAACGATCGACATTCTCCACAACGCGCGGGGTGAATTTCTCGTTGATCGTCACGAAGGAGAAATTGGCGCCCATCATGCAGGCGACGTGCATCGCCGACTCGCACAGGCCGAGCACCGGGATATTTGCGATCTCACGCGCCTCGCGCAGGCCCGGATCGGCGATGTTGCCGATCAGGAAGCCGTCATAGCCTTCCAGTACGGCGCGTTGAACGTTCTTCAGGACCTCGCCGGTTTCCAGGTATTCGAGATAGCGGAACTGATCGCCCACACCACCGATTTGCGTGATGCCGGCGACATGGATTTCGGTGCCGGGGTCCTTGACCTTTTGCAGGATCGACCGCAGCACGGCGGGATATCCGCCCCATTCGGCCTGGCGGGACATGCTTTGATACCACAACTTCATGCGATCCTCCCGATGGGTCCCCGCCACAGGTAGCTCAGGATCGGCGTTGTGGCTATGTTGGAGGCCCGGGAGGCCGTCGGCAAAAGCTTGGGAGACAAAAATGGGGCCAACATTCCGGGCATTGTCCTGGCTGGCGCTGCCGCTTGTCGTTTGCCTGACCCTGGGCCGCGCCCATGGGCAGACGTTGGGCATCGCCTCGTCGGCGCCGGTGACGAGTATCGACCCGCATTACCACACCTTGGCGCCGAACTTCTCGTTCGATGCGCATGTGTATGAGACTCTGGTGGGCCGCGATGCGGAAGGCCGGATGATCCCCGCGCTGGCAATGAGCTGGAGACTTCGTGACGATCGCACCTGGGAATTCAAACTCCGGGACGTGCGGTTCCATGACGGTACACCGTTCGTCGCCGAGGATGTCGCGTATACTTTGAACCGAGTGCCGCGGGTGAAGAACAGTCCGGCGTCTTACTCGATGTATACCAAAGCGGTCACGAGCACCGAGATCGTCGATCCGCACACGATCCTGCTGCACACCGATGGACCCTATCCGTTGTTGCCCAGTGATCTGGTGAATATATTTATCATTCCGCATGGACTGGGGCCGGACCCGGCGACGGAGGATTTCAATAGCGGTAAGAACGCGATCGGGACGGGGCCTTATCGTTTCGTATCCTTCACCCCCGGCGACCGGATCGAGATGGAAAGGTTCGACGACTACTGGGGCGATAAACCGCACTGGAAGCATGTGAGCTACCGGATCATCAGCAACGATGCGTCGCGCACCGCCGCTCTGCTGGCGGGCGACGTCGGAATCATCGAGTTCGTGCCGCCGAGCGATCTGCCTTCGTTGCGTAAGGATTCACGGGTCCGCCTGGCCGAGGTGGTCAGCAACCGTTCGATTTTTCTGTTGCTGGACCATATGCATGATGGTCCTAGTCCGTTCGTGACCGGACCGAACGGGGAAGTTCTGGAGACAAATCCGCTCAAGGACCGTCGTGTTCGGTTGGCGCTGTCGCTGGCGATCAACCGGCAAGGGATCGTCGATCGGGTGATGGAGGGCGCGGCGATCCCGACGGGGCAATATCTCCGGCCGGGCTCGTTCAGCTATGTCCCCGATTTGCCGCCGACACCTTATGAACCGGAGCGCGCCAAGGCGCTGCTCGCGGAGGCGGGGTTCCACAAAGGACTGCGCATCACGATCCATGGGCCCAATGACCGTTACGTGAACGATGCTAAAATCATCCAGGCGGTGGCGCAGATGTGGCAACGGATCGGCGTGCAGACGACGGTCGACGCGATGCCGTGGAACACCTATGTCGCCCGCGCCGGCAAACTGGAGTTTTCGGTGTTTCTGTTCGGCTGGGGTGTCTCGAGCGGCGAGGGCCTCAATCCGCTCCGCGCCCAGTTGTCGACCTGGAACCCGGCTCGGGGACTGGGCACCGCGAACCGCGGACGTTATTCCAACCCCGCGGTCGATGCGCTGGTCGATCAGGCGATGGGAACGATGGACGACGGCAACCGCGAGAAAATCATCCAAAAGGCCATGAAGCTGGCGATGGACGATGTGGCGGTCATCGAACTGCATCTGCAGAAGAATATCTGGGCTACGCGCTCCGGGTTGGTTTATGAACCTCGGGTCGACGAGTCCACGCTGGCGATGGACGTGCGCGAGGCGAAATGATTACCTGGATCATTCGCCGATTGTTCCAGGCATGTTTCGTCGTGCTGGCGATGACGGTCATCGTGTTCGTCGGCGTGCACGTCATCGGCAATCCGGTGGACATCCTGATCTCGCCCGAGGCCGATCAGGCCGAGCGCGCCCGCATCATCACCAGCATGGGCCTGGATCAACCGCTGTGGCGCCAATACGCTTATTTTCTCTGGGACGCACTGCACGGCGATCTGGGTCGCAGTTTCGTGTTCAACGAACCGGCGTTGCTGCTGATCGCGCAGCGGATGCCGGCGACGATGGAACTCGCTGTCACGGCGGTGCTGTTTTCGATGATTCTGGGTGTGCCTCTGGGGTTGTACGCGGGACTTAAGCCGGACGGTTTTCTGGGCCGCACCATCATGGCCGGTAGCATATTGGGATTTTCGCTACCCAGTTTTTGGGTGGGATTGATGCTGATCATGGTGTTCGCAGTGCAGTTGGGGTGGCTGCCGAGCACGGGACGCGGGCAGACGGAAACGCTGTTTGGCGTGCCGTGGTCGTTTCTGACCCGGGACGGCTTGCGGCACATGTTTTTGCCGGCGCTGAACCTGTCGCTGTTCAATATTTCGCTGGTGCTGCGCCTGACCCGCGCGGGGGTGCGTGAGACGCTGCCGATGGATTTCGTGAAGTTCGCGCGTGCGAAGGGGTTGTCACCCGCGCGGGTGATCTTCGTCCATGTGCTGAAGAACATCATGATCCCTGTCGTCACGGTGCTTGGCCTGGAGCTCGGCTCGACCATCGCCTTCGCCGTGGTGACCGAGAGCGTGTTCGCCTGGCCGGGCATGGGCAAGCTGATCATCGACAGCATCAATGTGCTCGACCGGCCGGTGATCGTCGCCTATCTGGTGATGATCGTTTTGTTGTTCATCACGATCAATCTGGTGGTGGACATTCTTTATATGATCCTCGATCCGCGCGTGCGGTTGGACGGGAAATCATGAGCGCTACCGTCCTGCGTGAGGAAACTCCGTTCCGCCGCTTCGTCTCGGAATTTTCCGAATCGCGGCTGGCTGTTGTGGGCTTGGTGGTGTTCGTCGGCATCGCGCTGCTGGCGATCTTCGCGAGTTGGATCGCGCCGCAAAATCCGTACGATCTCGCGCAACTCGACATCATGGACGGACGTTTGCCGCCGGGCTCGAAATCCCTGGTTGGCTATACTTATATTCTCGGCACGGACGATCAGGGCCGCGACATGTTTTCCGGCATGCTGTACGGCCTGCGCATCAGCCTCGCCGTTGGCGTGGGATCGGCGTTGTTCGCCGCCGTGGTGGGTACGTCTCTGGGGCTGCTCTCGGCGTGGGTTGGTGGACGGACCGACTCCGCGATCATGCGGCTGGTCGATTTGCAGCTTTCGTTTCCGTCGATCCTTGTCGCACTGATGATTTTGGCCGTGCTTGGCAAAGGCGTGTTGAATGTCGTGCTGGCGCTGGTGATCGTCGAATGGGCGTATTATGCCCGCACGGTACGTGCCACCGCGATGGTCGAACGGCAACGCGAATATATCGAAGCGGCCGAGTGCCTCGCGCTGCCGAAATGGCGCATCATGTTCCGGCATTTATTGCCCAATTGCCTGCCGCCGTTGATCGTCATCGCGACGCAGCAGGTCGCCCGCGCCATCGCGCTCGAAGCCACCTTGTCCTTTCTTGGGTTGGGCGTGCCGATCACTGAACCATCGCTTGGCTTGCTGATCGCCAACGGGTACCAGTACATGCTGTCCGGCAAATACTGGATCAGCTTCTATCCGGGCATCGCGCTGTTGGTCACCATCATGTCGATCAATCTGGTCGGTGATCAATTGCGCGATGTGCTCAATCCGCGATTGAGGCGATGAACGCGACCATCGACGTCCGCGATCTGCGCACGCATTTCTTCACTCGCGCCGGCGTGGTGAAAGCGGTCGACGACGTATCGTTTTCGGTCAGAAGCGGTCAGGTGCTCGGTTTGGTTGGAGAATCAGGGTCCGGCAAAACCGTGACCGGATTTTCGATCATCGGTCTGGTCGATCCGCCGGGACGGATCGCGGGCGGATCGATCTGGTATCAGGGACGGGACCTGGCGAAACTGTCCGAAAAAGAGATGCGGGTGCTGCGCGGCAATCGGATCGCGATGATCTTTCAGGATCCGATGATGACGCTCAATCCGGTGCTGCGGATCGATACGCAGATGATCGAGACGGTTCTGGCGCATGAGCAGGTCTCGCGAGCGGAAGCGCGGCGGCGGTCGCGGGATGCGCTCGGGATGGTCGGCATTCCGAGTCCCGAGGAACGTCTGCGGGCGTATCCTCACCAGTTCTCCGGCGGCATGCGGCAACGCGTCGCGATCGCCATCGCGTTATTGCATAATCCGGATTTACTGATCGCGGACGAGCCTACGACGGCGCTTGATGTGACGATCCAGGCGCAAATTCTCGCCGAGGTCCAGAAGCTCACGATCGAGCATGGTACCGCGCTGATCTGGATCACGCATGACCTGTCGGTCATCGCCGGCCTCGCCGACAAGATCGCGGTGATGTACGCCGGGAGGATCGTCGAATCCGGCGATGCGGCCACGATCCTCGACTACCCGCTGCATCCCTATACGCATGGTTTGATCGGCAGTGTGCCGAGCCGCAACAAGCGGGGCGAGCGGTTGCGGCAAATTCCGGGCATGACGCCAGGCTTATTGTCGCTGCCCACCGGCTGCGCGTTTCGGTCGCGTTGCGTTCACGCCGACGCGGCATGCGAAGTGGAACCACCATCCGAGCCTCTCCACGGCCGGGAGCTGCGCTGCTTCCATCCGATGGACGAGCCGGTATGAACGAGCCGATCATCGAACTGCGTGGCGTATCGAAACAATTCGGTCCTTCCTATGACGCGGCTGCTCGCTTCATGCGTTCCGTCACGCGTCAGTTTGGCGCGACGCCGCGCAACGAAACGGTGCGCGCGGTCGATAACGTTTCCATGACGATCCTACGCGGCGAGGTCGTCGGACTGGTTGGCGAGTCCGGCTGCGGCAAATCCACTCTGGGCCGCATGGTCGCCGGGATCATGCCTCCGACATCGGGAGAAATTCTGTTCGATGGCCGGGATATCGCCACGATGTCGGCCCGCGACACCAGGTCCGCCAAACTGAAAGTGCAGATGATCTTTCAGGACCCGTACGCGTCGTTGAATCCCCGGCAGCGGGTCGCGGATATCGTCGGTGAGGCGCCGTTGACGCATGGTCTGGTCAGTCGCGCCGAATTCGATAGCTACGTGGACGCGCAACTCCAGCGGGCCGGCCTCGATCCGGGGTACAGGCGGCGCTATCCGCACCAGTTCTCCGGCGGTCAGCGGCAACGCATCGGGATCGCGCGGGCCCTGGCCGTGCAGCCGGAGTTCCTGGTTTGCGACGAGGCGGTCGCTGCGCTCGACGTCTCGATCCAGGCGCAGATTTTGAACCTGTTCATGGATCTTCGGCGCGATCTGAATTTGACCTATCTGTTCATCAGTCACGACCTCGGCGTCGTCGAGCATTTGTCGGATCGCGTGCTGATCATGTATCTGGGTCGGATCGTCGAGGAAGCGCCGACCGATGAGATCTTCAATCGCGCCAACCATCCCTATACGTGCGCGCTGCTGGCCGAGGTTCCGCGCATCGACTCGCGAAAACATCGTTTCACCGCGATCACCGGGGAAATCCCCAGCCCGCTGAACCCGCCAACGGGGTGCCACTTCCACCCGCGCTGTCCCTATGCGATGCCGCGTTGCGCGGTGGAGGTCCCCATGACGCTTGAGATCGCTCCGGGCCATCACAGCGCCTGCCATTTGAATGAGGCCGCCGCATGAGTTTCGATCCAACGACAGAAGGATGGCGTCCCATGCGAGGCGCCGCGATGCCCGCCGGGATCGGCTTCCCATGGGCCAAACGCACTGACGACAGCTGGCTCTATGGGCTGCTCACGACCGCGGAGCACGCCAATCCGCAAGGCTTTTTGCATGGCGGCATCCTGATGACCTTCGCCGATCACGGATTGAGCATGCTCGCGTGGGAGGCGGCGAAACGCGCGCCTTGCACCACGATCCAGTTGAACACGCATTTCCTTTCGCCGGTCGAGCCTGGCGACTTCGTCGAACTTCAGGGCGACGTCACGCGGGCCACCAAAGGACTTGTGTTCGTTCGTGGTATATTGTCGGTTGGCCATCGCGACGTCGCGGCGGTCGACGGCATCTGGCGTGTGCTTCGTGCCGCCGGAGGAACTTAACAGATACGGGGATGGGCCACGGGCGATGGATCGCGGCAGGCTGACCCTCGCCATCGATATCGGCGCGACGAGCCTCAAGGCGGGCGTGCTCGATGGCGATGGCAAGCTGGTCGTGTCTCATGCGCGTATCGATACTCCGAGGAAAGGAACGCCCGCCGGGGTCCTGGCGGCGCTGCTTGTGTTGATCAAGCCCTTGGGGTCGTTCGATCGGGTTTCCGTTGGCTTTCCTGGCGTCGTGCGGGCCGGCCATGTCATGACGGCGCCTAATCTCGGCAACGAAAGCTGGCGCGATTATCCGCTCGCATCCGTTCTGACCGACCGTCTTGGCAAACCGGTGCGGATGTTAAACGATGCCACCGTGCACGGTCTGGGTGTCATCGACGGAAGCGGTCTGGAATGCGTCATCGTACTGGGCACGGGGTTCGGGTTCGCTCTGTTCGACGGCGGCCGGCTGACGCCGCATCTCGATTCACAATGACAAGGACTACGACCAGTATATCGGCGACGCGGCGCTGAAGGCGATCGGCCGCAAGCGGTGGAACAGGCGTCTGGCTTACGCGCTGACCTGCGTCCGAAATCTGACCGGCTACGATGTCCTGTTCATCGGCGGCGGCAATGCGCGAAACATCAGATTGACGTTGGAACAGAACGTCCGCATCGTTTCAAACGACGCGGGGATCACCGGAGGGGTCCGGTTGTGGGATCCTCGGCTCGATCCCGCTTTCACCTCGGAGTTCCACGCATGAGCCAGTCAGACGATCCGGACGCGGACGCCAGGAACACGCTTCGTCTGATCGGTCCCGATCCCGCCAATTGGGTGCCGGACCGGGCCGGCATCGATCATAACGTGACGATCGTCGGGGGAGGGCAGACCGGTTGCGCGCTTGCCTTCGCCTTGCGCCGCGCCGGGATCGGCAAGGTGACCGTGCTGGAGGCCGCGGCGAACGAACAGCGTGCCGGCATCTGGCTCAACGCCGCGCGGATGAACTTGTTGCGAACGCCGAAGGCGCTTCCTGGTCCGGAACTCGGCATCCCGGCGTTCAGCTTTCAGGCGTGGTACGAAGCCCGCCACGGCCAGGATGCCTATGCCGCCATCGATCGCATCGACCGCCTCGATTGGGCTTTATACCTTAGCTGGTACAAACGGTTTCTCAATATCAGCCCGCGCTATCAAACGTCTCTGATCCGGATCGAACCGGTTGACGATCATTTTCGGCTGCATTTGCGCACGCCGGACGGAACCGCGGTTGAGACGACCCGGAAGATCATTCTCGCCACGGGGTTCGCGGGTAGCGGCGGGAAATTCATTCCGGATGTGCTGACCGATAACCTACCGCCTTCGCTTTACGCCCACACCGAGGATGCGATCGATTTCGCGGAACTCGCCGGCAAGACGGTTGGTGTGGTCGGTGCCGCGGCGGCGGCCTTTGACGCGGCCGGTGTCGCGCTGGAGCATGGCGCGGCGGCGGTGCATCTGTTCGCTCGCCGCGACACGATCGCGGCGGTTCCGATCACCCGGTCTCGGGGCTTTCCCGGCGCGTACGACAATTTTCATCAATTGCCTGATTCCGATCGGTGGCACCAGGCGTTCCGCTTCCGCCGCGCGGGGTCCACTCCGACCACCGATGCGATCGAGCGCACCGTGAAATTCCCCAATTTCCATCTGCATCTGTCGGCGCCCTGGAACAACGCGACGGTGAATGGCGGTGTCGAGACGACGATCAATGGCACCGTCTACCATTTCGACTATGTGATCGCTGGTACTGGTTACTCGGGCAATGTCGCGGCGCGGCCTGAACTGCGGGATTTCGGCGACAAGATCCTGACCTGGCACGATCGTTACACTCCGCCGCCGGCGGAACAAGATGAGATGCTGGCCTGCCATCCCTATCTGGGGGCGGGCCATGAGCTTTTGGAGAAGACGCAGGACACCGCGCCGTTCCTGCGGGACATCCATATTCAGAACCCGTCCGGCTTTGTCAGCTTTGGGCTGCCGATCGGGGATGTGCCAAGTATGAAACGGGACATTCCGGTGATCGTCGGACGGATCAGCGCGGATTTGTTCCGCGCGGACCTCGATACGTTACGGCATCGGATGACCAGCGATGTCGCCGCCGATTTCACTGACGCGCTGTATCGATCGGCGGTGCGGCCGTAAGGGTTGATTTATGTGTTACCCGTCCACCTGTCGCCGCGAGTGCCTGTAGAGATGGCCGGGTCAAGCCCGGCCATGACGTCGAGTCGAGCCCGGGTCAGGCCTGACCCTATCGTTACGAGTTCGTCCCAACAAGGTAATTCATCGCCGTCTGCACACCGCCTGGACGATGCGGGATCCCGGCGGCGAGCAACCCCATTTCCACACCGGAAAGAGTCCCGGTCAATTGCAGCACCCCCAGATCGCCCATATGGCCGATGCGGAACACACGATCCTCGATCCGGCCCAGCCCATTGCCCAACGACATGTTGAATTGCTCGAGGATGATGGCGCGGAGACGGTCGGCGCTGTGACCGTCCGGCGTGCGGATCGCGGTCACGCCCGGCGCAAAGGCGCGCGGATCCTGGCATTGCAGGTCGAGACCCCAGGCGTGCGCCGCCCGGCGGGTGGCCTCGGCGAAACGCTGGTGACGGGCGAATACGTTATCCAGCCCCACTTCCAGCAGCAGGTCCAGCGCGGCGTTCAGCGCGAAGAACAAATTGACCGCGGGGGTGTACGGGAAAAACCCGGTCTCGTTCGACCGGACCAAGGGAGCCCAGTCCCAGTAGCTGCGGTGGGTGGAGTTGTGTTGGGCGGCGGCGAGGGCTTTCCGGCTGATCGCCGTGAAGGCCAGGCCGGGAGGCACCATCAGGCCCTTTTGCGATCCGGCGATGGTGACATCCACGCCCCAGTCGTCATGCCGGTAATCGACGCAGGCCAACGACGATATCGCATCGACCATCAACAGCGCCGGATGGCGCGCCCGATCGATCGCGGCCCGGACCGATTCGATATCGGTCAGGCAGCTGGTCGAAGTCTCGCTGTGCACGACGCAGACGGCCTTGATCCGATGATCCCGGTCCGCGGCCAAAGCGGCGCCGATTTCGTCGGGATTGGCGCCTCGGCGCCAATCGGTCTCCAGGGTCTGGACCCGCAGGCCGTGGCGGCGGGACAGGTCCTCCCACAGATGGGCGAACTGACCCGTGAGGGGGAGCAGGATCCGGTCGCCCGCGGCCAACGTATTGACCATTGCCGCCTCCCATGCGCCGGTGCCGGAGGAGGGGAAGATGCCGATGGTCCCATCGGTACGGAAAATCCGCCGCAGCTTGCCGATCACCGCCAGGCCGAGCCGCCCGAACTCCGGGCCCCGGTGATTGATGGCGTTGTTGCTCATCGCGTGCAGGACCCGGTCGGGCAGGTTCGTCGGTCCCGGGGTCTGCAAGAAATGCCGCCCTGCCACGTAACGTTCGACGGGGCTGACGCGTCCTGGGTTGAGGTTGGTCATCGATGGGCTGTCTCCAAGGCGCGCGGACAAAGCACGCAGTCATCCGATTTGCAATAGCCTGGTCCACAGGTCGGGTATTCTCGATGTTTCGGGGCGTCCGCTATTCACGGCGAAACAGGATGTCCAATTGCTCGAAATCCTCCCCGATCAACGGTTCAGGCCGTTTGGCGGGCTCCAGATACATGTCGACCGTATAGCGATTTCCGATCGCGTAGGCTGAGAACCCAGCCCGCCGGAACAACTGCAGAAACGCGGGGATCGAAGAGCCGTGATCGTTCAGGCC
>JBEKGV010000150.1:0-8033 GCA_050012615.1 Acetobacteraceae bacterium
TACATCACACCGGGCTCGCTCTATGCGCGGATGGCCCGGATCGTGGTCCTCGAAAGACGCCTGGAGAACCGGGTCGAGGTCGTGGCCGCACAGACACGCTTGGTGGACAGTCCGTACTACCAGATCAATCCATCAGGCCGGGTCCCCTACCTGTTACGCGATGATGGCGTGGGACTGGAAGAGTCCGCGATCATCTGCCGCTATCTCGATCACCTCGTTGCCAGGCCGGAATTCGATTTGCCGGCGGGAGATCAGGCGTGGGAGACGTTGCGGCTCGGGGCGCTCGCGACCAGTTTGCTGGACGGCCTTTCAGTCTGGCTCCGTGAAACCAGACGCCCTGAAAGCCAGCAGTCGCCAACGACGATCCACCACGAAACGGAGCGCGCGAAACGGTTGATCGACCATTGGGAGACCGAAATCGATCATCCTTTGATGCTGGGGAAACTCAACGTCGCGCAGATCACGTTGGTCTGCGCTCTTGGGCTCGAGGTGCGCAATCCCACCTTCCGTTGGCGTGAGGGGCACTCGAAGCTTCGCGACTGGTTCGGTCATATGAGCGCGCGCTCGTCATTCGCGAAGACGGCTCCGCCAGAGGATCACTGACCGTGGGATCGGATTGCGCCACCCAAGAGGATCGAGCGATCATGCCATTCATCGTTTCGCCCAACACCAACTCACCCACTATCGCGATCGGGGAGAGGGCAGCCCAGATCATGCTCGGGCGGACCAATGCCGGATAACCCCGCCATGACGCCGGTGAAATTACCGATTTACCAGGATCGCTGGTGGCGCATTCTGGGTGTCGCGTTCGTGATGTATGTGCTGTCCTTCATCGACCGCACCAACATCGCGATGGCGGTTCCGGCCATGCGCGCCGAATTGCATTTGTCGGCGGCCGCGATCGGCCAGGCCACCAGCGTGTTCTTCTGGGGTTACATCATCCTTCAGGTTCCCGCCGGCCGCCTCGCCGGCGTGTGGTCGACGAAACGCGTGATTTTCCTTCAACTGCTCGCCTGGGCCGGAATTTCCATCACCACCGCCTTCGTGCAAACGGAAACTGAGCTTTGGCTCAATCGCTTCGCCCTCGGCCTGGCTGAGGGCGGCGTCCTGACCTGCACCATCGTTCTGATCCGCGCCTGGTTCACCAAAGCGGAACGCGCCCGGGCCAATACCGTCTTCCTTTTGAGCCTGGCGATCGGGCCGATGATCGCCAACCCCGTGTCAGGCTTCGTGCTGTCGGTTTCGGACTGGCGGACGATGTTTCTCCTGGAGGCGCTGCCCGGGCTGCTGTGGGGTGCGGTATGGTTGTGGGCCGTCGCCGATAGTCCGGCGCAAGCGTCATGGCTTCTGGCAGCGGAGCGCGACCGGCTGATGGCCGAACTCGCGGTCGAGAACGATTCCATCCCGCCGCCATCCGGCCACTGGTTGCGCGTGCTCTACAGCCCGCCGGTGGTCCTGCTGGTACTGTACAATTTCGGCGCGTTGGCGGCGGAATGGGGTGTCAATTTCTGGCTGCCGAGCGTGGTGAAGGAAACCGGCGCGTCGATCGTGCTGGTCGGCGTCCTGACCGCGCTGCCCTATGCGGCGGGTGCCGCGATGATGGTGCTGGTCGCTCGCAGCTCCGACCGGCGGCGAGAGCGGAAGTGGCACATGATCGCGGCGACCTCTGCTAGCGGCGTTTTTCTGTTCTTCGCGCAGTTCGCGACGGGCTTCGGCCCATATGCCGCGGTGCTGTTCCTGACCCTTTCCATCGGCGCCTTTCTGGGCCGGTTCGGCCCGTTCTGGACATTGCCGTCCGAGGTGCTGCCACCTTCCGTCGCCGGAGCCGGAATCGGACTGATCAACGGCGCGGGCAATCTGGGCGGGACGGTCGGTCCGGTGGTGTTCGGCTATGTTCGCGACACCACGGGCAGCTTCAACGCGGCTTTGACCGCGGGTGGCATCGCGCTGATCGGCGCGAGCCTTCTGGCGTTGCTGATTCGAGCGCCAGGTTCGCGAAATGCATGATGATCTGACCTGCCCCACGCACGCTTTGCATAAGCCAATGGAGCGCACGATGAAAACAGCGAACCTCTTGTTCATCATGTCCGACGAACATAACCGCCGTGTCATGGGATGCGCCGGTCATCCGATGGTCCGCACGCCCAGTTTCGACGCGCTCGCGGGGCGCGGGGTGCGATTCACCGACGCTTATTGCAATTCGCCGATCTGCGTGCCCTCGCGCGCCAGCTTCGCCACGGGCCGGTACTTTCACGAGATCGGCTTCTGGGACAATGGCATTCCCTACGACGGGTCCGTTCCGTCCTGGGGGCACCGGCTCAACGAAGCGGGCCTGACCGCGGTCTCCATCGGCAAGTTGCATTTTCGAAGCGCCGATGACCGCAACGGCTTCACCGAGGAGGTCATGCCGCTGCACGTAGTGGGTGGCATCGGCGATCTGGTGGGCATGATTCGGGACGACACGCCGCCACGGAAAGCCGCCCTTCGCCTGGGCCCGGAAGCGGGCCCCGGCGATTCATCTTACCAACGTTACGATGAACGGATCACCGATGCGGCGGTCGAATGGCTGCGCCAACGCGCGGCAACGGCCCACAGCAAGCCATGGGTATTGTTTGTCTCTCTGGTCTGCCCGCATTTTCCGTTACTTTCGCGGCCGGAATGGTACGAGCTTTACCCGTTGGACCAGGTGCCCTGGCCGATGTTCTATGCGATGAACGAACGGCCGCGGCATCCGTTCATCGACGCGATGCGGCGGATCGCGCCTTACGATGACGCGTTCGACGAAGCATCAGTGCGGCGGGCGCTCGTGGCATATTTCGGCATGGTGAGCTTCCTGGATCATAATGTCGGGCGCCTGATGCACGCGCTGGAAGAAAGCGGTCTGATGGAAACCACGCGGGTGATTTATACCAGCGACCACGGCGACAATCTGGGCGCGCGCGGATTGTGGGGTAAATCCAACATGTACGAGGATTCGGTCGGCATACCGATGCTGATGGCCGGTCCGGACATTCCGGCGGGATACGTGTGCCGAGAACCAGTATCACTGGTTGATGGGTTCCCGACCATCCTCGACAGCGCCGGCGTCCCGCGGATGGCCTCGGACGCTGGCCTGCCCGGGGCCTCGTTGTTCGACGTGATACGCGGTCACACAGGTCCGCGTACGGTCTTCAGCGAATACCACGCGTCCGGCCCGGTCACCGGGGCCTTTATGGTGCGGCGCGGGCGATACAAGCTCATCCATTACGCCGGCATGCCGCCGCAGCTGTTCGACCTGGCGGCCGATCCGTGGGAGGCGAACGATCTCGCGGGCGATCCGGGGTTCAGCGGCGTGCTGGCGGCGTGCGAGGCCGACCTTCGTGCGATCGCCGACCCTGAAGCGATCGATGCGCGTGCCCGCCGCGACCAGCGAGCCCGCATCGATGCATTCGGCGGCCGCGAGGCGGTGCTGGCACGCGGGACCTTCGGCCATTCGCCGGTGCCCCGGGAGACGCCGGTCTACACCGCCTGAACGCAGCGAACACTCCAACCCCGGTGCCCCTTAAACCGCCAGGGTTACATCGCCGAGGACTCGGTTCTGGTGCCGGGCGTGGGTACCCGGATTGTTCAACGGACCGGCATGCGATACGTCCGATTTCTGACCTGTCGCGAAGGATCGCTGAATGCTCGAACTTCATGATGGTCTGGTATCCACGGCGCCTCGCGCTGCCGCCTGAGCGAGTCAACCGCGTCGCCGGCCATTCCGGTTGAACTTCTTGATCAACGGCATAACACCCAAGGACTGTGGCTGAACCGCACGCGGGCCGCGCCCGGGGAGGAGTCGGTGCCCTGTGTTATCCCTCGGGCGCGCGTTACGCCGGGGCGGAACGAGCGCGGCATTCAGGGAAGCGTCCAAGACCCGGTTCCCGGATGTCTCCGCTGGGAGCCTCCTGGGCTTTCGTTATGTCCCAGGCGTCGGCCATGGCCCGATAGCCATCCTGATATCCGGCCTTTTTCAGCTGTGGGAGACCGGGGCTGCCAGGCCATTGCAGGTAAGGTCGTAGGGTCGCGATACCGAGGCCCGACATGACGAGGTAGCGCATGCAGTCCATTAAATGGTCTGTTTCCTTAACGACCTGACCCTTTTCGCTCCGGCGATAAATCCGGTATTCCGCCAGAAAGTTCTGCAGCGTCCTGAAGACCTTGATCCGACTGGTAGACAGCCGCTGCCACACCGCTACCAGGCCTCCTTCCGTTCCGGTGACGCGGTTGTCGGCGGGAACCAACGTGAGGCCCAATTGTTCGTACTGAGAGAACAACGTCTCACCGTCCTTCTGTGACCTCCCGCGACTGGCGGGGTCGATCACTCCGGGAATCCAGTCTCCCCTCGCGCGGATCGCCGCAGCGTGGATCGCTGGTTCGGCCATGCCGCGGTAGTACTCGTCATACAGATACAAAACGTCAGTATCTGGATCGTGAGCCCCCCAAAGACATGCCGTTCTGTTCCAGCCCACATCCAATGCGTATACCTGTCGGAACCACGCGGGGAACTGAAACGGATCGCACACGATCTGTTCTTCGGGCACTGGATAAATCGCACCCGCACCCAACCCCGGAACACCGCGTACACGCGCGGTCAGTTCGTGCGGCATGTAAGCGGAGATCAACCCGCGTTTGGCCGCTTCGTCCAGGTGCGGCGTTTCGTCCCAGGCAACTGTCGTCAAATGTTTAGCCACGAACGGCCCCGTCCAATTGCTGGCCGCCTGGCATGTAGGCCAGAACGACCGACGACAGTCCACGCAATGGTGTAAACCCGGCGATGACCAACCCGTTCGGTTCACCGGGCGTCGTACTCATCGTTCGCGTCAGGCCCTCGGAATAAATATCAGCGGGTGGTTCCTCGTCGAATTGCATGACATCCACATGAGCGGCCTGGAACGACTCGCGGCCCTGGTCATATGATTTGAACAGCAGGCGCGAATTGCCACCAAACGCGCTCCTGATTGTCACGCTGTCAATGGCATCAGGCACGCCGGCGCGTGGGGAGATCTGGATGAGATTGCCGTGTGGAACGAGGCCGGTCCCGAAGGAACCCGGACTCCCGAGAAACATCGCCTGGAGGCTTTCACGAACGGACTTCGAATCTTCGCCAGCCGCCCAGCCGACGATGGCGCGGTTAAAACGAAAGCCTTCCCACCACATGGGATACCACCCTGTCAGATGGCAAGTGTGCTCATACGAGCAGGCCAGGGTCTTGCCCGATCTGTTGGCGCCCATCACGCAGCGCTCGTTGAACGGTTCACCATTCTGGTCGCGCTCAGCACCGGCTCGGAAGAAAGCGAGATGCTTTGCGTACAGTCCGCGCCGCAGTGGGCCGGTGTCCGGATACAGGGATTGGATGCGATTGCGTTCCTGATAAAGTCGCTCCTCTTCCAACAATCGAAGCAGTTCAGCTTCGTCGTCTTCATTCATCGCGCGCGCGACCCTGAGGGTGACTGATCGCGGCCCAGTCCGGCGCGATGGCAACGCCGTCGATGGTGGACTGCTTCGCCAGTAACGCCGAGATCCGCTGCCGTCGTTCTTCGGGTGTTGTGACGATGACCTCGGTCGTGAGACTCGCATCGACCTTGTCGCCATAAACTTTCGGCAGCAGCCGCCCGGCGAGCCATCGCTGCGCGTCGAAATGCACCCGCGCCGGCCCGTAATTATCCGCCGTCGCGGCGAGACCGCTTTTGACCGCCCGCTCAGCCAGGACGTGGGCCATGATGACGCGGGCCGTTTCGTACGCCCGCGCGAATTCGGGATGTTGGGTCAGCCACCGATGAATCGTGCGGACGTTTGGCATGCCCGGCTCGGCGCAGACGTCGACCAGGAACGCACCGCCCGCCACGGCCTCACAAATTTCGCAGGCCACTTCCTCGGTATAGGTGGACGGCCGCCCGATCCGTTTCGGTTGATCGGCGACAACGGCGCCGGTCCACGCCGAAAGGTCTGGCGGGGACGCCTCGCTCATGTGTATTCGGAACGGTCCAGCAGCACGGTCGGAATTTTCCTCACGTCAATGATAAGCGGCCTTGCCGGCCGTGGTTATTCACTCCATGCAGGTCCATCTGGCGCACGACGAGGCGGAGGTAAGACACGCGCATTTCTGATTGAGCGGTAGAGTTTCCGCGACGCCGCGCTGATGGTCCGCATTGTCATGCTCCCACCACCCCGGGGGTGAAAAAGCTGACTGACCGAACACGGGTGGAAGTCCGACGGCATGGGAATCCTGTGTGGGGTGCGATCAATCATCTGGCCATGGATCCACGGAAGACAATATCTATTTGCCCAATCCTGAAGATAACACGTAGATACGTCGGCGATGACACTTCGCTAACAAGGTAAGCCATGCACCGTTACAACCTATTCGTATCGGACCGAGTACAATCAAGACTGCTCAAGACAGCGCGCCGGGACGGAATCCGCGAAACCGAACTGATCCGTTACCACCTCAACCGATGGGTTGACGAATGTGAACGGCAGGAAGCTCGTGAGAAAGACCGCGACGAGGCCGAGGTCATCGCCGACGCCGTCGGGCAAGGCGATAAAAAGTAGGGGCCGCCTATCAACTTGGTTATGCTATGCGTGCACGGAGGGAAGTTGGGGAGCCTCTCCCTGACCGCACCGTGCCGGTCGCCAGCCTGTGCGGCCAGGTCTGGGGTGAGTCGAAAGGCGAACGAATGACCTGGGCACGCATGCCGAATTCGCCAGTCAATTCGCCCCGCTGAACAACAACGGTGTCGCCGAGGGACCTATACGGTGGAGGCCGCTTGTACTTCCGCCACCGTCGCACGGCGGATCGCTGAGACTTTGCCGACCGACAATCCGACCATGGCGGCGACCTTGCGGACAGACGCCCCGGGTTGGCCAAGGGCATCACGAGTCGCGTTGATCTTCGCCTGTGACACCGGTTGCCGCCCAAACCAGCGGCCGGTCTTCGTGATGATTTTTCCGTTCGCTCGGGCCAGCTTGCAGCGCTGCACGCCCGCGTTAACGCGTTCGGTGATCAGGCTGCGCTCGAACTCCGCGAAAACCCCGCACATGCCGAATAGCGCCTTGCCCGCGGGAGTCTGGGTATCGATCGCCTGCTGATGTACTAACAGGTTCGTCTTCGTGCTCTGGAAGGTCGCCAACGTAGCGAGCAGGTCGGACAGGCTGCGTCCCAATCGATCAATCGCCCAGACAGCAACGAGGTCGAACTCCCGCCGCACCGCCGCTTTGAGCATGGCCGCCATTTGAGGACGTTGCCCACTGGTCTTTCCACCGCTGACCGCCGCGTCCTCGTAAACCGCGACCACTGTATGATCAGCGTTGGCCGCCCAGGTTTCGAGCGCTATCCGTTGAATGGCGGTCGTTTGTTCTTTGGTGCTGACGCGAAGGTAGATAGCGACCCGTGCCATTTTGGAGGCCTTCAATGACCGGGACCACGTTATCACAGTGTCGTCATAAACGCATGAGGAATGTTCACCAAACTGGTGTTCAGCGAGCGATTTTTCGGCATCGGAATCTGGCGGAATCGAGCGGTCTCGACCGTCATTTTTAGGGGTAGTTTAATGAACACCTCCCACGATGGCTTGCCCGCGTCCATGGATCATCCACACCCGGGCTACAACAACCTGGACCTTGAACCCGTCCACGCCCAGACAGTGGCTGCACTGCCAGGCCACTCAGAGGGTCGCGCGCGCGGGCGCGCGTCGGGGCGACTAAAGACCGAGTACCGGATATTTAATTAAATCCATCGGAATTACCGTCCGAGTTGTCTTGGTTCAGCAACCCGGGCGGATAACCCGGACGGGGATTTTTTGCAGATAATTGCTATGTCTGTCTAGGTTGTCTATGTTGTCTAAGTTATATAAGAGATAATAGGAGATAAGAAAACTTGGAAACACCCTTTTCCCGACGCCCAGAGAAAATCAAGCGATAAAACCCAGAAAACCCAGCCAACGCGGACAAACCCTTGCGGCGCAGCAGTTTCTCGCTGTCCGAGTCCCCCACTTGCGTCCGGGTTCACG
>JBEKGV010000151.1:0-8032 GCA_050012615.1 Acetobacteraceae bacterium
GGTGTTCATGGTCGACCACGGCGCCACGCCGCATTTCGTGTTCCTCAGCATCGCGGCCGCCTATGGGGTGCTGTTCGTCGGGTTCCAGATCAACTCCTGGCTCGGCGAGAGGGTCGAGCGGCGCGACGTGCTGTGCTTCGCGGCTGTGCTGTTCGCGGCGGCCTGGATCGTGATTTATCTTTATCCCAGCCTGACGGTCATCGCGGTGTGCTATGCGATCAGCCGGGTGGGGACGGGGCTCTATTTGTTCAATTTGTATAATTACACCGCGGTGGCGTATCCGACGCGCATACGCTCGATCGCGTTCGCCTGGACGGATGGGTTGGGACATCTCGGGGCGTGGGGCGGCGTCACTCTGCTGGGTCCGCTCTACGAGTGGGGGCCGGACCATTTGGGCTGGTTCATCTGGATCATCGGGCCGGGCGCGCTGCTGCCGGCGATCCTGATCCGCGGATTTGGCATCCGCCAACGAAGCGCGGTGCTGGAGCAGGTGTCGACGTAAAGGATGGATTTCGGGACCTCGGCATCGTTGCCCATGCACGCCAGCCGGGAGGACAACCCATGGACCCGCTCGCCCGCCGTGAACTTGGCCGCACCGGGATCGAAGTCACGCAACTCGGCTTCGGCGGCGCCGGGTTGGGCGATTTGTTCGACGTGGTCGAGGACACCGATGCCAGCGCCACGCTGCGAGCGGCCTGGGACGCCGGCATCCGTTACTACGACACGTCGCCTTGGTACGGCCGAGGGCAGAGCGAGCACCGCTTTGGCCGCGCACTGTATCGCCGGCCCCGAGCTGAATTCGTGCTGTCCACCAAGGTCGGCCGGCTGTTCAGTGCCTGCCGGGACGCCGAGAGTTTCGAGCATCGCTTCTGGCGCGGCGGCCTGAAATTCGAGCACCGGTTCGACTACAGTTACGACGGGGTGATGCGGAGCTTCGAGGACAGCCTGCAGCGGCTCGGCTTGCCACGCATCGATCTGCTGCTGATCCACGATCTGGACATCTCGCACCACGGGACCAAGGCGAAGGTGACCGCATACCTGACCGAGCTGCACAACGGCGGGTTTCGCGCGCTGATGGAACTCAAGCAGGCGGGCGTGATCGGCGGGATCGGCGCGGGCATCAACGAAGTCGGGATGATGCCGCGGTTCCTCGATCTGATGGACGTCGATTTCTTCCTGGTCGCGATGCCTTATACGCTGCTGGACACGGATGTGCTGGACGCCGAGTTCCCGCGCTGCGTCGCGCGCGGCGTGGGCTTCGTTATTGGTGCGCCGTTCGCCTCGGGTATTCTTGCCACCGGGGCGGTGCAAGGCGCGCGCTATCGTTACGCGGAGGCGGGGCCGGAGGTTCTGGCGAAAGTGACGCGAATTGAAGCTGTGTGTGCTCGGCACGGGGTGACGCTGGCGGCCTCCGCGCTGCAGTTCCCGCTCGGGCATAGGTCGGTCGCGGCGGTGATCCCGGGGGCGCTGCTGCCGGAACATGTGGCGCGCAATGTCGCCGCGTTTCGGCAGGAAATCCCGGCGGATTTTTGGGCGGAATTGAAGCACGAGGGGTTGTTGCGGGGGGATGCGCCGGTGCCGTGAGGGGGGGACCGGCAGTCTACACTACTTTCTTCCACGAAATGGTCCGTTACTGTGAACCGCAACACACAACGCGGCGATAATCTGGTGGAGACTGCACAAAGGATTCCACCGTCACACTGACCGAGGGAGGCTTGATTGAGTGCTCCGCTCAAGGCCCATCCGGTATCGATCGAGCCGCACGCCGCGGATCCGCCTCGCCGCGGCATGGCGCGGCCGCGTTTCTGGCTTGAATGGGCCGCGGGAACCTTCGCCTTCGTGCTCGCGCTAGAGGCGATGCTACTGTTCATGATGAACACGATCGCGGATCGGGTCGATACGCTCATTGAGGAACAGAACACCGCAGCTGTGAAGCTGTCCGACAATCTGCACTATTTCGACGCCCATCGCGCGACGAATGACGAGTCGATTCCGCCGGGTCTGTTCTCGGATTTGGTCGAATTTTCGCGTAACACGGCGATCATCATGGACGAGGTGCATCGGCTGCTCGCCCTTGAATACATCACCACGTTCGGCATGGAAGGTGCGCTGGACCAGCCGGCCGGGAAGGGTGCCTGGTCGGAAAAGCTGTTGCAGAACCTGAGTCCGAAGGATGGCGCGACGACAAAACTCGACCACACCGGCATCGATCCCCGCACTACCGGGAAGACGATCGCCGAGGTGGGCGCCTATCAGATCGAGCTCTATCAGTCAGTGCGGGATTTTTCACAGGAGAGGTGCACGTCCTATAAGGACTTCGGTGGCGCGATCTCCACGTATCTGTTCCCGCTGCTCTACGCCGTGCTTGGTGCCTGCCTGTGCGACCTCCGATGCCGTGCGTCCGGACAGGGCCGCCGGACCGCACCGCTCGGCAGCGCCCGCTACACGACCGCGATCATCGGCGGCGCGGTGATCGGCACCTTCACCTCGCTGATCCCGACCAGCCTGTCCCTGCCACCGCTCCTGGTCGCCTTCCTGCTAGGTTATTCCGTCGATGTTTTTATTGCCCGGCTCGATGGCCTCGTCGACAACCTACGCACGCCCGGCGGGGGAACATAACACTGTGGCATCGTTGAGCGCGACACACAAGCGGCTTTGCCGGCGAGGTCCGCGCATGGCCAATGGGGTATGGGGACACGACAGAACGGGCAGAACCGTACGCCTGGCGTCTATGCCGCGGCTCATCAACCCATCGTCAGATCCCGGAGCGCCGGCTCCCCGACGCGATCGGTGATGTTCCCTGTCCGCTGCCCGAAGGAAGCAAACCGCCCGTGCCAGCGGGATAACCCGCCTCGGAAAACTGCCGTGCTTTGGCTTCGAAATAGGCACGAACCCATTGGAACCGCTCGCCGCTCTTTGAAAGCCCCACGCTGTCGGCGATGCCGTCGAGGCTGATCGTTCTGCCGCCAGCACCCCAGTTCCCCTCGGTCACTTCATCGATGACGACCAACGCGCTGGCTCCGGGATTGCCCGCGGCGGTGCCGCCCATGACATCGAGGATCGCTTCGTTGACGCCGGCATGGACTTCGCTCTTGTGGGCCGCACTCATGTAACCCTCCGGCACGGTCACGTGGATCAGGAATCTGCCGGGCGGCGTAACAAACGCGTCATCGGTGCGGCCGCCGACCCACCAGTCATCCGTTTTGACAGGTGCGAAAAGAACCCAGGCGAACGCGCGTCCGCCGGTCGTGTTAGCGCCACCTTCCATCGCGATCAGGACATCGGTGAGACGTCGCGCCAACGCGGCTTTGCGCTCGGTATCCAGGGCGTTTTCCGGATAGCACACTTGCATGATGGGCATTGACTTTCTCCTAAGCAAACGGGAGGCACGGCCGAGCCGGCCTCCCGGATCATCGTTTCACTATAGTACCGTCTCGACAAACAGCACGTCGGTTTCGGCGGCACCCGTCTTGCAGACGATCTCGTCGGCAGCCCAGACGCCCTTGCTGTCGCGAGACCCAAGCAGCGTGCCGTCGCAACGCATTTCACCTTCCAGCACGAACGCGTAGACGCCGTGCGCGGGTGACCGCGGCCGGTAGACGAAAGTGTTGGGCTCGTCACTGACGAGACGGGATACTCTGGCATCCTGCGGCACCGGGATCGCACCGGCCTGGTCGCCGAGCAGCGGGGTGATGCGATTCATGCCCGCCACGCGATCGAAATGACCCATCTGGAAGGATGGCGGCAGCAGGAGTTGGTTCGGCAGCATCCAGAGATAGATCGCCTTCATTGGCTCGGCCTTCAGGTTCAGCTCCTCGTGCAGACCACCGGAACCGGCGGAAAACGCATAGAAGTCTCCGGCCTTCAGTTCGTCGTTGTCGCCAAGCGTGTTGAGGTGCGTGAGTGTCCCCGACAGCACGAAGGCGGAAATGATGAAGTTGTGGTGGCGGTGCATGCTGTAGCTGCAACCCGGGTGATTGAAGGTTTCGTCGCCGAAAACCCTGATCTTCCCGAAGCCTGGCCTGCCTGACTGATAGTCATGAAAATTGAAACTCGACCAGCGCGTGACGAACGCGTCGGGATGGCCGCCGACATAGGAGGCGGTGGGGCCGGTGGAGAGGATCTTCTCGTGACCACGCTCGGCGGCGCGCAGAGTGAATGATTGGGACATGGTTGTCTCCTTTGCTTTCGTTTTGATCAGGCGGCGAGTGGGAGGGATGGCTGGCCGGCGGCGTAGCCGATTTCGACCATCTCGAAGCGGGACTTGGGCGTGCCGCAATCGGGGCAGGACCAGTCCTCGGGGATCTCGGTCCATCGTGTACCGGGTGGAATGCCGTGCTCGGGCAGTCCGATGGCCTCGTCATAAGAGAAGCCGCATCCGAGGCAGATCCAGCGTTTCAAGGGTTCGTCGGGCATGGTGACCTCCATTGGGTTGTCGAAGCGGACTCCACGAATGCGACGCGTGCCGTGTGACGTGTGACGCGCTACCATCGTGGTAGCGCGCTACTATCATGCGTGACACGGCATGGCAAGTGGTTTATGCTGCCGGCAGACAAAAATTCTGGAGACACCCTCTTGGACGCACTACGTGACGCCGAAGCCTCCACGAGCCTGCGGGACAAGGTGGTCCAGCGGGTGCGGTCGGATATCGTCTCCGGGCGTAGCGCCCCGGGGACGATGTATTCGGTCCCCACATTGGCGGACCAGTTGGGGGTCTCCACGACCCCGGTCCGCGAGGCGCTGCTGGAACTCAGCCGCGGCGGCCTGATCACCCCGCTGCGCAACCGCGGCTTCCGGGTTGAGGCGACATCGCTCGAAGATCTCAACAACCTGTTCGCGGTGCGCGAACTGTTGGAGTGCTTCGCCGTGGTGTCGCTGGCCAATCAGCGTCTGACCGATACCGGCGAACTGAAAGCACGCGCCGACGACGTCGCCGGGGCGGTCAGGCGCAAGGACGTACTCGGCTACATCGAAACCGATCGTGCCTTTCACCAGGCGCTGGTGGCGAGGGCGGGCAATCCGCTGCTCACCCGCATGATCATGGACCTGCGCGACGGGATGCGCCTCTACGGCATCGACTCGGCCGCGGGCCGGCAGCGCCAGGTGGCTTCGGTGAAGGAGCACTACCGGCTTATCGAACTGGCCGTCTCGGGCGATTCGCAGGCGATCGCCGATCTCATGCGCAGTCACATTACCGATTGGAAGCCGGTCTTCACGGCGGCGCTGGCCGACCGTCTGGGCAGCGATCCAAGGTGACCCGATGCTGCCTGGCCGACGACGTCAGGGCCCAGGAGACGCTCGTCGCCTGTTCGGGCAGCCTCACTTATCGTGAGATCTGGTTGGCATCCGGCGTGTGTCGAGGCGCATCCCGCGCGACGTGCGCTGGTCTGTTTGAGTGACTGGTTCCGGGTTACGATGATCCTAAGAATTGGCCTGGCGATAGAGTGGAGGTATCGATGACGAGATGCCGATTGATCGGCTTGACGGTTACGTTGCTGGCACTCGGAGCCTGCTCCGCGCCGGTGGTCCAAAAAGAGGACATGCTTGCCGCGGCCGGCTTCTCCTTTCGGCCGGCTAACACACCGAGGGCCGCCGTCGCTCTGAAGGCGTTGCCGGCGCACCGTTTCGTTCGCCGGGTTCGCAATGGCCAGACTGTCTGGATATACGCCGATCCCACCATATGCGGCTGCCTGTACGCCGGCAACGACGCAGCCTACCAGCGCTTTCGTCAGGAGGTCTTTCAAAAGCAAATCGCCGACGAGCAATCTGAGGCGGCACTGATGAATCAGAACGCCGCCCTGGAACAGAACGCGATGATGATGGATTGGTCGGTCTGGGGTCCTTGGGCACCCTACTATATCGTTCCGTGAAAAGAACTTGATTGGCCCAATTGTCTGAATGTCAGACCGGAACGGAATCGGAGTGAGTGCTGGCGGTGAGACGTACGATTGCCTCCGGCCCCGCGCCGGATGCAAATCACTCGGCTTTCAGGCGATACTAACGTTTGGAAACGCCGGGACCGGAAAGACGGGAAAAAGGACCGCACCGAATGGACCATATTCTGGCCCTGGCTCGCGATCAGCTTACGCTCGGGTGGGGCAAAAATGCGTCAGGCTATATCGCCTCCGCCTTTGTCCTCGCGACGTTCTGCATGAGCTCGATGCGCTGGCTGCGCCTCACCGCCATCGCCAGCAACTTCGCCTTCATTTACTACGCGGCCATCGCCGACCTGCTCCCGGTGTTGGCCCTTCACAGCATCCTGCTGCCGGTCAACGTCACGCGTCTTGCGCAGATCCAAATCGCGCGCGCCTCGGGCAAGCGGCTGCTCGCGCGGTCGACGGATCCGGCACCGGAGGATGACCTGGCAAGGCCCATTTACCTTAACCGCCAGGCTCTGGCCGATCCGCCGACCGCGTTGAGCCTCGCCGAGCGTGAGCAGCAGCGCGTCGCCTGCATGCTCGCATCCCGCCTGGCTCGCTCCGGTGAGACCGCACCCGCTTCTGGCCCCGACCGCACCGGCCGCGCCGCCGCGACACTGCTGGACAAGATCGACCTGTTCCTGACGGGTCTGGCGACGGGCGGCGGCCTGTCCGCCGCGCAGATGACCCATCTCACCGGCCTGCGAAGCCGCGACGAAGTGCTGCGTGCCCTGCACGAGACACTGGGCGAGTTGGCGGGGCGGTTGCGCGACCCCGGCGCGCACCTGCCGGACTGGCTCGCCGAAGCACTGTCCGAAGGGCTCGGCACGATCCTGCTCATCGCCGAGGACGCCGCGCGCTCGTTCGAGGACGTCGATTTGCTGCTGCGCATGACCTCGGATCGCAGCGCCCTGGTCGAGCGGCTGCGCTCGCGGGCAATGACGAGTTGGACCGATGGTGACACAAGCGACCAGGGCGCCGTGTACGTCGTCACCGCGCTTTACGAACGGACCGTGTGGCTGCTGCGACGCTACGCGCACCTGCTGGAGACGGTCGCGGCGATGCAGGCCGATCAGCCCGCGAACATCGCCGAGGCGGAGACGGTCTGACCCAACCCGCGACAAAACAAACGTTTGGTTTTATCCCGCCGGCACGTCGATCCCCAACAACCGTGCCGCGTTCCCACCCAGTACCGCCCGCCGTGTCGCGTCATCAAGTCCAGGTGAGGTCTCGATGAAGCCCACGGGGTCGGTCTCGCCCATGTCCGCCGGGTAGTCCGTGCCAACCAGGATATGATCGGCGCCAAACTCCGCCACGAGGTATTCCAACTGCGAGTGCGTATACACCAACGAATCGAAATACAGCCGCCGCAGATAAGTGCCCGGCATTTCCTTCAACTTCTCGCCGGTGTCGGGACGAGCCGACGCCGCGTGATCGATCCGTCCGGAGTAAGCCGGCAAATACCCTCCGCCATGCGCTGCCACCAGCTTCAATCCCGGGCAGTCCTCCAGCACGCCGCCGAAGATCAGGTGATGCAGCGCCATCGTGGTATCGAACGGGTTGCCGATCACGTTGGCGAAGTAATGATCCTTGAACCGCCGTGCCTCGGTGAAGCCGTCGGGGTGCATGAACACCAGCAGGCCGAGTTCCTCGATCCGTCGAAACACCGGCCGAAAACGGTCCTCCGACAGATCCTCGCCGGCGACATGGGTCATGATTTCGATGCCGCGCATCCCCAGCGACTTGTGCAGCCGCTCCAGTTCCGCGATCGCCAGTTCGGGCGCCTGCAGCGGGATCGTTCCAAGGCCGGTGAAACGGCTGGGATGGCGTCCCACGATGTCGGCGATGTCGTCGTTGATCTGCCGCGCCGTGGCCAAACCCAAATCCGGATCGGCACCGTAATAGGTCTGTCGCGGCGCCGGCGAGATCGCCTGAATGTCGATCCCCATCAGGTCCATGTCGGCGAGGCGCTGCTCCGCCGAGGTCCCCTGCATCCGCGTCCGCACCCCATTCTGCCGGTTGATTTCCCGACTGGGCGGGCTCGCCTGGGTCTCGAGAAACCAGCGCGAGACCGCTTCGTTGCCGTCGACCATCGCGGCGGCCTTAAGACTGGT
>JBEKGV010000152.1:0-8027 GCA_050012615.1 Acetobacteraceae bacterium
GCGTATACGACGGCAATCCTGATGTCGACGTGGGATGTTCCGTATTGGCTCACTCTGCCGTTTTCGGCGGTGATCTGCGCCGGGTTCGGCTTCCTGATCGGGTTGCCGGCGTTGCGGTTGGCAGGCCACTATTTGGCGCTGACCACGTTCGCGCTCGCCGTGGCGGTACCGCAGATCCTCAAGCACAAATGGTTCGAGGACTACACGGGTGGCGTGCAAGGTCTCGTCATCGATAAACCCGATGCCCCGTTCGGGCTGAAGCTGTCTTCGGATCAGTGGCTTTACTTGTTCACGATCGCGGTCGCCGTCGTGATGTACGTGCTGGCGTGGAATTTGGTGCGCGGACGGATCGGGCGCGCGATGAAGGCGATCCGCGATCATGCCACCGCGGCTGAGGCGATGGGCATCAATCTCGCGATGGTCAAGACTCGCACGTTCGCGGTCAGCGCGATGTACACCGGGATCGCCGGTTCGATGGGCGCGATCGCGGTGGCATTCGTGGCGCCGGACAGTTTCTCGGTGTTCCTGTCGATCACGTTGTTCGTGGGACTGTGCGCGGGAGGCGCGGCCTCGATCGGCGGGACAATCGTGGGCGCGCTGTTTATCGAGTTCGTGCCGAACCTCGCCGATCAGGTGTCGAAGGCGGCGCCGGGCGCGGTGTACGGGGTGATCCTGATCGCGATGCTGTTTCTGATGCCGACGGGCGCGGGCGGATTTCTGGCTGGGCTTTGGCGGAAAGCGATCGGGTCCCGGGAAGGCACCGCTGGCGGACCCCGCCCGGCCGTACTGGGCCACGAGGCGAACCGGGGTATCGATCTGACCAGGCCGTTGGCGCGGGCCGACGGACTTCCCGTGGGTGGCCGGGAGAGAGCGGAACCGTAGGCGGGGATCGGGAGTCACGACCTCGTCTCGTCGGGGACTGACGTCATCGCTCAATATAAATAATCGTAAAAGGTGGTGAACTTCGTGCAAAGCCTCCGTCTGTTTGGAGAATTTGTGCTGCATATTTGTATAGCATCAGTGCTATTTATATTGATGTTGCTTGTTGGTGCCACAATACATTTGTTTGTGAGTTGGATGACCACCATGGGCGCGCCACAACACATCACGTATCCCGCCGGATTTCTGGAGTATCTCGTCTTTGCTCTTGATTTCATCTGCTTTGTGGTATTCTGTCTTGGCTTACACGTTGCTGCGGCATATTGCGGTTTCTGCCGGTTGGCTTAGGCGAGAGGAAGGATGAACAGCGGTACTGCATACCTGATGTCATGGATTGCGCATGACGTACATGAATGCACGAAGCGGTATTTCGCGCCTATGTCATTTATGTTTAAGCAAATTACCCAACGACGTCCAGGATTGGAATCTCCTTCAGGGGCTGGTCGGGGCAGCCTTGTGGAACAGAAGTCCGACAAGGACAAAACAAACCGTTCCGACGTTCCAGCCGCAGACGGGATAAGCGCACAGGTCGACGCATGGATGACGGCCGTGGTCGCCAAGAACGCCGAAATGATTGACGTGGATCGCCGCTCACCGGATGAGACGAATACGACTCAGATAGAGGCGTTACTCCAGTACATGGTGACGGATGAGGAATACAAGCTCGACCAGATCGTAGCGGTTGCCAATGCTAAGGAGACCTTTAAGAGAATGCTTGAGGATAAATGCTCTCTCTCGGTCGCCTTTCCCTATGCTACAAGCTTGGCGGCCAGACCCGGCTCCGATACGGCCCCTCGGCTCGCTGCAGCGCTAGGAGAATTCCCGACTGTCGTTGTGAAGTTAATAGCGGAAACTCGGCACAAGTCCCAACGCCCGACTACGCGGGCGGACGTCTTTCTGCTCGGCAAGAAGCTGATGTTCTATATTGAACAGATTATCTACAGCCCAGGTCGCGCTACAGGTCCGTAATCTAGCGAGTGGTCGGCGGTTCGGCCGGATCCAACGTGACATGTGGTCGAGAACCGATGGATGCAGGCGCTGCCGATTGTGAGCGATTTGGCAAAACACCGTTAGCGAGACAGTGCAGGTATGCCACTATAGCTTGTCTCTGGTCGGTTTCGGTTTCCAAAACTTTCATACAGGCTTCGGCCTCCGCCTCGGCATCGCCCAGGGCGATCGCCATCAGCGCCGACGCATCGATCGCGATCATCGAATGAGGATCATTCAGGCATACCGTCGTCGCCGTAGAGGAAGTCCTGGCTTCGGGCAGCATCCGGTCCGGGAGTCGCGCGGGCGGCGCCAGACGTCCGCACCGCTTCGAGCAGCTTCCTTCGGGCACGAGCATTCGGCGCGGACCTGATTGGAACCAGGCGCACGGCGGGTAGACCATGACATGTCAGGACAACTTCATCCCCCGCCTCGGCACGTCTGACCAATTCCGTCAGTTGGCCCTTCGCCTCGCTCACTGGAATCCGCATGTGTTCGCCTGTGGATGGCTTCGGTTCGTGGGGATAGGGTCCACATGATGGTCCAAGTCAATCCTTTTCAGGGCCAAAATGGTCCTGGCCGGCATCAGTGGCGATTTCGCACTTTTTTGGAGCGGCACGATTGCCGGTGCTGCTCAGGACGCCCGGTGAACGAAATTTTTTCAAATCGTTAAGTCCGTGTTTGACGATTGAAACCATTCACCAATTAATTCTCTGATAGAGAGAGCGACAACCGCATAATACGAATCGGCGACTGGACTGACTCTTTGACGGATAAGAAATGCCGGCCGTGACGGAAAAAAGATGGCGGTCATGATAAAGCCATGAACCGCATGCAACGCCGGGCCGAAAAGCAACGCGGCAAACGTGAAATGCAGGCTGCGGCGCCAACTATCCAGGCGCTGTTCTCGGCGGCTCTGGGATACCACCAGGCCGGACACGTCAATGAAGCGGAACGATTGTATCGACAGGTTCTGGCGGTCAATTCACGCCATTCCGACAGCCTTCATCTGCTCGGCGTCATCTCGCAACACAACGGGCGCCACGATCTCGCGGTCGATCTGATCGGAAAGGCGATCGCGATCAGCCCCAGGGACGCATCCTACCATTCCAATCTCGGCACGGCCTTCTGGAAGCAGGGCCAGTTGGACGCAGCGATTGCCTGCTACCGCCGAGCTCTTGAACTCAAGCCCGACTACGCGAAGGCACATTTCAATCTCGCCACCGTATTGTGGAAACAGGGACGATCGCGTGAGGCGGACGCTTCTTTTCACAGCGCCCTTCACTTCAACCCCAATTATCCGGAGGCACGCGACAACCTGGGGAGCCTGCTCAAGGAACAGGGTCGGCTGACCGAGGCGATTGCCTGCTATCGCGAAGCGATCGGCCTCAAGCCGGACTATGCGGAGGCACACAACAATCTCGGCACCGCGTTGTTGGGCCAAGGTCATCCTGAGGAAGCGGTCGCCTCCTATCGCAAATCCCTGGATTTCAAGCCGGACTATCCGGAGGCGCACTTCAATCTCGGTACCGCGCTGACAGAACTGGGGCAGCCGGCCGCGGCGGTCGCCTGTTATCGAAACGCTCTCGCCCTTCGGCCCGACTACGCCGATGCGCACCACAACCTGGGCGCCGCGTTGAAAGAGTTGGGACGGCCGGACGACGCGATCGCCTGTTACCGCACGGTCCTCGCGCTCGACCCGGAGCACCCTGAAGCGCACAGCAATCTTGGGATCGCATTGCTCGCCCAGGGAGAGCTGGCGGAGGGATGGGAGAAGCATGAGTGGCGCTGGCGGACGCCACAGCTGATCAAGGCTCGGCGTGACTTCCCGCAACCGCAGTGGCGCGGTGAGGCGGCGGACGGACGGACTCTCCTGATCCACGCCGAGCAAGGGTTCGGCGACACGCTGCAATTCTGCCGCTACGCGCCGTTGGCCGCGGAGCGGGGGCTGCGGGTGATCATGGAAGTGCAGCCTCCGCTGGTACGCTTGCTACGCAGTCTGCCAGGGGTCGAGCTGATCGTGGGGCACGGCGAGCAGTTGCCGGAATTCGATCTGCACTGCCCGATGCTCAGTCTGCCATTGGCTCTGGGCACCACTCTCGCGACCATTCCCGGTGCCGCGCGTTATCTCGGTCCCGATCAAGCCCAGACGACGGCATGGAGGACGCGCCTTGGCGCGATGGTTGGCGAGAGGCCTCGGATCGGCCTGGCATGGGCGGGAAATCCGCGCGACCACTCGCGCGACCTGGCGGCGGTCGATCGCAGGCGTTCTCTGGCTCCGGACCGATTGACGCCATTGTTCGAGCAGTCCGACGCGCGGTTCTTCAGTCTGCAGAAAGATGGCCCCGCGGCGCCCGAGCATTTCCCGCTCATCAACGTCATGGGCGAAATGAATGATTTCGCGGACACGGCGGCATTGATCGCCAATCTCGACCTGGTCATTTCGGTCGATACCGCCGTCGTGCATTTGGCGGCCGCTTTGGGCAAGCCGGTCTGGCTGTTGGACCGCTGCGATCCTTGTTGGCGCTGGTTGACCGGGCGGCGCGACAGCCCTTGGTATCCGACGCTGCGCATCTATCGGCAGCCGTGCCCCGGTGATTGGGGTTCCGTACTGGCCGAGGTCGCCGATGATCTGCGAGGCTTTACCGGAGCCTGATGCTCCGCATTCGTGGAATCGGCGTCGCTGATAAGAATATCAGCCGATGAACCGTCAACAGCGCCGAGCCGAAACGAAAAAAGCCAGGCCGGCGATGCAAGCCGCGCCACCAGCCGTCCCACCGCTATTGGCTGCCGCCGTTCAAAATCACAAGGCCGGGCGCATGGATGAAGCCGAGCGGCTTTATCGGCAGGTGCTGACGGTCGATCCGCGCAACGCGGATGGCTTGCATCTGTTCGGCTTGATCGCGCACCAGAAAGGACGCTCGGACCTGGCGATCGACATGATCGGCCGAGCCATCGCGATCAACCCCGCGGACGCTTCGTACCACTGCAACCTTGGTATCGCATTCAAGGAACTTGGACGCGTCGACGAAGCCGTCGCGTGCTACCGCGTGGCCATTCGTCTCAGGCCGGACTATCCCGAAGCACACAACAGCCTCGGCAACACTCTGGGCGATCAGGGGCATCGGGATGAGGCCATCGCCTGTTATCGGAGGGCGCTCGACCTTCGACCCAACTATGCGGAAGCCCATTACAATCTGGGCATCACGCTGAAAGAACAGGGACGATTGGACGAGGCCGTCGCCTCATACCGCGACGCGATCAATCTCAGGCCCGGTTATCACGACGCCCACTACAACCTCGGCAATGCGCTCAGAGACCGGAGGCGACTGGAGGAAGCGGTCGCGGCCTACCGCAAGGCGATCGACCTCAGGCCGGACTTCCCGGACGCCCATCATAACCTCGCGCTGGCGTTGCTGGCTCTGGGCCGCCTGGCGGAGGGATGGGCGGAATACGAGTGGCGATGGGGGACAGCAGATCTGTTGGGTGCCCGCCGCAGTTTTGCCCAACCACAATGGCGCGGCGAAGCGACCGAGGGGCGGACGCTGCTGATCCATGCCGAGCAGGGGTTCGGCGACACTCTGCAATTCTGCCGTTACGCGGTACTGGCGGCCGCTCGCGGGCCGCGGGTGATCCTGGAGGTGCAGCCTCCGCTGGTCCGACTGTTGCGTGGTCTGGCAGGTGCCTGCTCAGTAGTGGGGCGCGGCGAGGACCTGCCCGCTTTCGATCTTCATTGCCCGATGCTCAGTCTGCCCTTGGCGCTGGGGACGACTCTGACGACCATTCCCGGCGCTGCATCTTACCTGTGCGCCGACGTGGCGCTGGTCGAGAACTGGCGTAGCCGCCTGGCAGAGATGGGCGACAGAGGTTCCCGGATCGGGGTCGCATGGGCGGGCAAAGCCTCCAACACAGCCGACAGCCGGCGCTCCATGGCACCGAAAGGACTGGCGCGATTGTTCGAGATCTCCGGCCTCCGGTTCTTCAGCCTGCAAAAGGACGGCCCAACGGCACCGGCGCACATGCCGATCATCGATTTCATGGGCGACGTGGACGATTTCGCCGACACCGCGGCGTTGATCGCCAATCTTGATCTCGTCATCTCCGTCGATACCGCTGTCGCCCATCTGGCTGCCGCCCTGGGCAAGCCGGTCTGGCTGATGGATCGGTTCGATGCGTGCTGGCGCTGGCTCGATGGCCGGCGTGACAGCCCGTGGTATCCAAGGCTGCGCATTTATCGCCAGCCGCGGCCAGGCGATTGGGATTCCGTCCTGTCCGAGGTCGTTCACGATCTGCGCGACCTCGCGGAGCCCTGACCAACCTCCCGGATCGTGCCTGCCTCAGCCCCAGTGCTCCAGCCCCTTTCGGTGCGCATTCGAGGCGACAAAAGCCAGCCAGGCCAGTTGCGGGGGCACGGTCATCAAAAGCACCAGCAACTTCCAATCGCCGGAGACGCTCAGGAACACGAGGCAGCACAGGCCGCCGTAAACCGCGAAAGCCCAGTGGACGAAGGTCACCGTCTCGGCAGGAACACCGGACCGTTGCGCTATCTGATATAAATGGCCTCGGTGCGGCTGGGTCAGCCGTTCGCCGGCCAAAGCGCGGCGGACCAGGGTAAATCCCACATCGAACAGCACGCCGGACAACAACATGGGGACCAGGAGGAACGACAACTCCGCGCGGTCGAAACGGCTCGCGACGACACCCAGCACGGCGATCATGAAGCCGCAGAACTGGCTGCCGACGTCGCCCATGAAAATTCGCGCGTGAGGGAAGTTGAACGGCAGGAAGCCCAGCAGCCCGGCGCCGAGCAGACCACTGGCCGCATAACAGAACCAGCCGCCGTAGGCGGCGGAGAAAGCGGCGAGAAACGCGCAGGCGATCAACATCACTCCGCCGGCGAGCCCGTTCAATCCATCAATGAAATTGACCGCGTTGGTCGTCAGCAGCAGCCACACCACGGTCGCCGGCGCTCCAAACCAACCGATATAAACCGGCCCGACATAGGGGACGCTGTAGTTGTGGACATAAATCCCCGTTCCCACTGCGACCAGCGCCGCGATCAATTGCACGCCGAGCTTCACGGTGAACGGCCAGTCGTACAAATCGTCCAGGAATGCCACGACCGCTATGGCGACCGACGCGGCGATCACACCGACGAAATATTCATTCGCCAGCCGAGCGAATTCCGCGAAGTTATAAAGCAGCACAAGACCGACGACGAACGCGGCGACAATGCCGGCGCCGCCTCCCTTGGGCGTTGGCCGGTCATGTGCTTTGCGCGCCTCCGGCGTGTCCATGACCTGCAGCGCGATCATCGACCGAACCACGACGGCGGACAGGACCGAGAGACTCAGTCCGAACGCGAGATGGCGCAGGATCGCGGCGGATGTCATCCGCGATCCTCAACCGCGCGGCATCGGCCAGGTTGGCGGAGCGCAAGGAACGCCATTCAATCGCGAGCGGGTTGACGTTACCGCGTGAACCCTTCCAGCTCGCCCTTCGCCCAATCCATCGACTCTTTGATGGTCTGACCCGCGACCAGCCGGCTGACCATGCCCGGAATGACGCTGCGGTTCCACATCTGAACGGCGATCTCGGGCGGACCCGAGGACCCGGTGATGTAATACTCGGCGTCGTGCCAGGGGCGAACCGGATAGTTGTAGATCGTGCCTTTCGGCGGTTCGACATCTTCCCAGATCTTGAAGTCGTTCATCGACGGGAATGCCGGAATGTCATAGCCGGCGACGGCATCGGCCATGCCTTCCACCTGCTCGCGCTGCGAGAGGTAAAGCAGGATGTCCTTGGCGGCACTCGTGGCCTTGGAGAAATTCCAGATCCCCCAAAAATACGGCCGGTGCGGGACCATGCGGCCCTTCGGTCCACGTGGATTGGAGAACGTCCAGCAGTCCTCCGCCACCTGCGGCGCGTCGCGTTTGGCCACGGCCCAGGCGGAGGGCGGGTTCCAGATGAGGGCACTCTTGCCGGAGATGAGGGCGCGGTTGTTGGACGCATCGTCGTACTGGACCGTGTCGGCGGGCATGAACGGGATCAACCGCTTGCAGTAATCCATCGCCTCGCGGACCGTGTCCGTGTCGACGGTG
>JBEKGV010000153.1:0-8011 GCA_050012615.1 Acetobacteraceae bacterium
ACCTGGATCGGTTATTTCGCGGCGGCCAATCTGTGGCGCGACCGGGTGAAGAACTTCAAGCCCAGTAGAGGACTGACCATAAATGTGCATGATGTGGCACTGAGCTGATGGCCGGCCTGTTGCTTCGCCGGGCCGGTTTTTCAGTACTGTCGCTGCTGCTCGTCAGCGCTTGTCTGTTTATGCTAACTCGCGCGATTCCGGACAGTCCGGCGTGGATCGTACTGGGTCAGGATGCGACCGAGAAACAGGTCATGCAATTCGAACATGACCACGGTCTCGACCGGCCGGTCGCCGTGCAATACGCGAGTTGGCTTTCGGGCGTCGTTCTGCGCGGCGATCTCGGGCGCTCGTTCATTACCGGTCGCGACGTTACGGGTGAAATATCGAAAACCTTGCCGGTGACGCTGGAACTGGTCGTCGTCGCATTCGCTTTCGCCTGTGTTTTGTCACTGGCCGCGGGAACGGCGGCGGCGTTGGCGCGCGATACGATCGTCGATTATGGCGTTCGGCTGGTGGCGGTACTGGGCGTTTCGGTGCCGGGCTTTTGGCTCGCACTGATATTGATCATGGCATTCGCGGTCGACCGGGAATGGTTCCCTCCGGGCGGCTTCGTCCCGCTCTCTGGCGGGTTAGCTGAGCACATCGATTCGATCGTGTTGCCGACGTTCTGCCTCGGCATCTTTTACACGGCGGTGCTTAGCCGCATGACGCGTTCCAGTCTGCTTGACGTGCTCGGTCAGGACTACATGCGGACGGCGCGTGCCACCGGCCTGGCGCACTGGCGCGTGCTGATCTACGCGCTTCGCAACGCGCTGGTTCCGGTGGTGACCATCGCCGGGATGTCCTTCGGCTATATGTTCGGTTGGGCCCTGATCATTGAGGCCGTGTTCAACATCAACGGTCTGTCGCGTGCGTTGCTGACCGCGATCCAGCAGCGCGATTTCGCTCTGGTGCAAGGAGTGGTCATGATTTTCACCTTCGTATTCATTCTGGCGAATCTGGCGGCGGATATCACCAATGCCTGGTTGAACCCACGTATGCTGGCGGCCTCGGCATGATCCGCGGAGTTATCGCGGCATGCGGCGGACCTGGCGGCTTTGTTGGGGCCTGCCTTATGGTGTTGTTGATCGGAGACGCACTTGGCGCGCCATGGATCGCGCCGTTCGACCCACTGAATGTGGATATGCTGAATGCGTTGTCGCCACCCGACGCAACACATTTGTTCGGCACTGACCAATCCGGCCGCGATGTCCTGAGCCGGGTGATCTGGGGAGGCCGCGCGTCGCTTGAGGTCTCGGTGGTCGCGGTTGTCATCGGCAGTTGCGGCGGCGTGGCATTGGGTCTGATCGCCGGGTTCTTCAGCGGGGGTTGGTTCGAACAGTTTCTGATGCGCACGCTGGACGCGATGGCTTCGATTCCGCTGCTGATCTGGGCTGTCGCTCTCGTCGGCATTCTGGGTGTCGGCCCGGTGCATATCGCCGGATTTACGTTTGGCAACGAAGTCAAACTGCTTGCCCTGCTCGGGCTGCTTTATATTCCGACCCTGGCGCGCATCACCTACACCACGGCGCTTGGCGAGGCGGGCGCGAATTATGTCGCGGCGCGACGGCTGCAGGGCGTCAGTGTCCCGCGGATCATGTTATCCGACGTTCTTCCGAACTGCCTGTCGCCCGTCATTGTACAGGCAACGCTGCTGCTCGCGATCGGCATCGTGATCGAGGCCTCGGTGAGTTTCGTGGGCCTGGGCGTGCAGCCACCGCAGCCAAGCTGGGGTAATATGCTGGCGGATGCCCGGAACTATTTGTTCAGCGGGGAGTGGTGGCTATCGGTGTTCCCTGGCGCCTGCATTTCACTGAGCGTCGTCGCCATCAATCTTCTGGGCGATGGCCTGCGGGACGCACTGGACCCACGCCACAGCACGTCCGCGCTGACCGCGTGATGACGGAAGACCTGCTGCGCATCGATGGTCTGCACGTCGGCTTCCGCACCGGCGATCGAACGCGACACGTTGTGCGTGGAGTGGACCTTCGTATCAGGCCGGGAGAGGTCCTGGGGCTTGTGGGAGAATCCGGCTCCGGCAAAAGCATCACCGCCCTGGCCGTGATGCGCCTTCTGCCGCCGGGCGCCGCGATCACCAGCGGGCGTGTGACATTTCGCGGCCGGAACCTGATCGAGGCCAGCAATCATGAGATAAACCTGCTGCGCGGCGGCGAAATCGGCATGATCTTCCAGGATCCGCTGACCGCGTTGAACCCGGCTTTGCCGATCGGCCGTCAGCTCGGGGACGCCATTCGGGCGCATCAAACTATCAGTTGGCGTACGGCGAAGAGTCGAGCCGAGGAATTGCTCGCGCTCGTTGGGATCCCGTTTCCAGCCGAGCGATTGCGCGCTTATCCGCATGAACTTTCCGGCGGCATGCGCCAACGCGTGATGATCGCTCTCGCGGTTTCCTCGAATCCGAGCCTGCTGATCGCCGATGAGCCGACGACAGCGCTGGATGTCACGGTGCAAGCCCAGGTGATGGAGTTGATCGATCGGGTGCGGAGAGAGTTCGGGATCGCGGTACTGTTCATAAGTCATAATCTTGAGTTGGTCGCCGAGATCGCCGACCGCGTCACGGTGATGTATGCCGGCCGTGTTGTTGAAAGCGCCGGCGTGGAAGCATTGTTCGAAACGCCGAACCATCCGTACACGCGGCAGCTGATTCGTTGCGTTCCACGTCTGGACGGCGGCCGAGGTGCGATGCCAACCATTCCGGGCCTACCGCCGCGCGTTGAGTTGCTCCCACCAGGTTGCCCGTTCGCGCCGCGCTGCGAAATCGCGGAAGCGCGCTGCACCATGGAGGAGCCGCCGATGCGGTGGCGCGGCGAGCAAATGGCCGCCTGCTTTCTGGCCGCGTCATGACAGCGCGGACGGCGACGGCACCTGACGACAGCATGATATCCGAGGCGCCACCGCTGCTGCTGTTACGCGATCTGCGCAAGACCTATCGGCTGCGCCGGGGACTTTGGGATCGGCTTCGCGGACGCACGCGAAACGTCAACGCGGTCGACGGCGTTACTCTCTCGATCCAACAAGGCTTAATCCATGGTCTCGTCGGTGAAAGCGGCTGCGGTAAGTCAACTTTGGCACGGATGATGGTGGGGCTGACGCCACCGACTGGCGGGGAAGTTCTGTGGGGCGGCACCACATTGCCGGCGTTGTCACGTCAGGGCTGGCGTGAATTTCGTGCCGGCGTGCAAATGGTTTTTCAGGACACGCATTCCTCGCTCAACCCCCGCAAGCGCATCCGCACCATCTTGTCTGAGGCCTTGGCCGCGCACGGGGTGACGCGGCTCGCTCGCAACGAACGTATAGCGAGGTTGCTTGATCAGGTGGGCATCGATGGTCAACTCCTTGGCCGTTACCCGCACGAACTGTCGGGCGGTCAGCGGCAGCGCATCGGCATCGCCCGCGCTCTGGCGATGGAACCGTCGTTGCTGGTGGCTGATGAACCCGTGTCTTCTCTGGACGTGTCATTGCAAGGACAGATCATCAATCTGCTGCGTGAACTCAACGCATCACTTGGTCTGACGATCGTGCTGATCAGTCACGACCTCGCGGTGGTAGCACGGGTCTGCGATCGGGTGGCGGTGATGTATGGCGGTCAGATCGTGGAAAGCGGAGCACCGGAGAAGGTGCTGGCTGCTCCCTCCCATCCTTACACCAAGGCGTTGCTGGACGCGGTGCCGCGCGGCTTGCGGCGGCGCGCTCGCACTGTGCTGCCGATCGAAACGACCGTCACCGAGGGTGGTTGCCGTTTCCGCCAGCGCTGCGTCCAGGCAGTCGCCGTTTGCTCCGATCGAACGCCAGCATTGCGGACCGTCGGGCAGGGCCATCTGGTCGCCTGCCATTTGCGGGAGCCGGTCGGGGTCGAATGCTTGAAATCGCCTTGAGCTGTCGTCATCGGCGTTGTGTGCACCGGAAAATTCCGGTGCGAATTGAACCAGCTTTGACCTGCTCCGCGTCGGATCGAAACAAGCGTCATCAGCGGCCACGACTGTCCGACGGAACAATCAATATGGCACGGATCTTGCTACACCTTACCGGTGTCCAGCGAAGAAACCTGTGGCACAGGAGCATCGCGATCAATGGCCGCGAACCCGGCCCGCGTTTTCGTGGAAATGCCTCGAGTTCAGACCAGGTTGCGCTCATGGCAGCTGCCGGCCACGGCCGCCGCCGGCATGTTGCTGCTTCCCGCTCTGTTGTTCCTGACTGCGTTCTTCGCGCTACCCGCCCTGGGATTGTTGAGCTACAGTTTCCTTACCCAGTCGCCCGAGGGCACTCTCGGCCCGCCACTGACGCTCGAACATTACGGCCACTTCTTCGGCACGGGCCTGTATTCGCATGTTCTCTTGACGACGCTGCGGATCAGCCTCGTCACGACCGCCGCGGCGATCGCACTCGGATATCCTTTCGCCCTCGTCATGGTACGTGGCGGTCCGCTCGTCAATCGAGCGCTCACGATCATCGTCATCGCACCACTCATCGTTAGTGTCGTCGTGCGGACCTACGGTTGGCAACTCATCCTGGGCAACGGGAAGACCGGCATCCTCAATTGGCTGTTGCTGACGACAGGGATAATCAAGACGCCAGTGACATTACTCTACTCTGAAACGGCGGTCGTCATCGGGTCGCTGCACGTGTTCTTTCCGATGATGGTGCTTCCATTGGCTTCCGCACTTGGCAGGATCGACCCGAATATCGCGGACGCGGCGCTTACACTGGGAGCGACCTCGTGGCGGATCTTCCGACGGATCACCTTACCGCTCAGCTTGCCCGGCCTGGCGGTCGGTTGCAGCCTGGTGTTTTCGTTGACGGCTGGATCGTTCGTGACGCCCGCTATACTGGGTGGCAGTGGTGCGCAAATGTTGGGCATGCTCGTCGATCAGCAAATCCTGGTAGTTTATGACTGGCCATTTGGCGCGACCGTCGCGACGGTGCTCGTCGTCATCGTGCTCGCGGTGAATATCGTTGCGAGCCGGGCTCTGGATCGCCGCGAAACGGCATATTCGTCATGAGCAATCGTCTCGGCGGGCCGATCACCTGGCTGTTGGTCTCGGTGACCGTTGCGATGGTGATCTTCATTCTGGCTCCGCTTCTCGTGACCGTCGCGATCTCGATCAGCGACACACCCTACGTCGTGTTCCCGCCGCGTGGCTTTACCCTCAATTGGTATGCGAAGGTGCTGCGGGACGCGGATTTCCAGGCGTCGCTAAGCTTCAGTTTCGTGCTTGCCGTTGCCGCGACCCTGGGAGCGTTGCTGCTCGGCGTCCCGGCGGCTTTCGCCGTCACACGCCACCGGTTCCCGGGACGAGGCGCGGCCGTCGCGGCGTTGCTGTCACCTTTGGTCTTTCCTGTGCTGATCACCGGCGTTGCCCTGCTGCAACTGTTTGCCGTAATGGGCTCCAACAACACGCCACTTAATATGTTCATCGCGCATGTGCTGGTGACGACGCCTTATGTGGTTCGCACGGTCGCAGCCAGCCTGACACTCGCGGACACCTCACTGGAAGACGCGGCACGGACCTTGGGTGCCGGACGCTGGCGAGTATTTCGCCGCATCACTATTCCGCAGATCGCGCCCGGAGTGGCGGCAGGCTCACTGTTCGCGTTCATGGTGTCGTTCGACAATTTCCCGATTTCTCTGTGGTTGGCTGACGCCCAGCATAATCCGGTGCCACTCCTGATCTTTCAAATGATCAGCAATGTGTTCGAGCCCTCGATCGCGGCGATCTCAACCCTGATGATCTTGCTTGCGATGGTCATCGTGGTGATTTTGGAGCGAATCATGGGCCTGAGGCGTGCGATGGCGATCTAGGTCAACGTTTTCAAAAGGAGGCACAGCCATGGGGCACAACGTCAAACGCCGTACGGTACTGGGCGGCACGCTCTCCGCGCCGCTTATCATCGGTCGGCGTGCCAATGCTGCCGAACGTTCGATCACGGTCGGAATTTACACCGGGCAGCAGGGCGATGTCGTCCGCAAGCAAATTATTCCACCGTTCGAAGCGGCCCGTAACTGTAAGGTGTATACGACCCAGGGGGTGACGCTCGAGCAGATCGCGCTCATGCGTACGACGCGCAACAATCCAAAATACAGCGTGATGTTCGTCGACGACATCGGTGTCGAACTGGCGAAGCGAGAGGGATTGATCGAAAAACTGCCGCGCGAGCAGATACCTAATCTCGAGCGTGTGCTGAACCGGTTCGTCTTTTTTGACGGCTATGGCGCGGCCTTCGCGATGTCGGCCGCTGGACTTTGTTACAATACCGCGACCGGCAAGCCGCTCGCCAGTTATGGCGATCTTTGGGATCCGCGGTTGAGAAGCCGGTTTTTGATGGAATCGCCGAAGGCGACGCAGAGCATTGACCTGCTCATCGCAGCCGTGTCGGTGATAACCGGAAAGCCGTATTCCGAAACGCAGTATTTGATCGACCAGGCGTGGCCAAAAATGGAGGCGCTGAAACCAAATGTGCTGAGCATTTACGAAAGCCAGACGACCGTCATGCAGGTGGCGGATGGACAGGCCGACATCGCCGGCATCTTTTATTCGAAGAGCGTCTATCCCTATGCGGTGAAGGGCGCTCCGGTCGATATGTGCTATCCGCGCGAGGGTGCATTCGCCGGCATCAACTGTGTCAGTCTGGTCAAGAATGCGCCCGACCGCGAACTCGGCCTTGCGTTCATCAACCATATGCTGGATCCCGGCATTCAGAGATTGCTGGCTGAGGAAACCCTGACCGCGCCATCGATTTCCGGCCTGGAGTTCAAACCGGATGTCGCGAAATACATGGCCTATCCCGAGTCGAAGATGGAGGAAATGGCGATCTTCAGTCCCGACTGGACGTTCATCAACCCGATGCGATCAAAGCTGCTAGAAAAATACAATGAAATCTTTGGCGCATGATACCTGATCCGCGGCCATTGGTCCGCGTCAGGTTATACCAGCGGCCGAGTGAATTGACCGATTGGCACTGGCCCCAATGCGTCATCACCGGGCTTGACCCGGTGACCTCTCGCGGCACTGTGCCGCGATTGATGGCCGGCTCGGTGGCCGGCCATGACGTGCTTAACGATTGTGCCAAAGAGTTAGTCATTAGTGCGGTCGGTATTACTCCGCCGCGGCCTTCAATTCGTTCCGGCATCGCATGAGCGGCTGGATGCGGGTGCCGAACTGCTCCATGCCGATGACGAAGTCGTCGAACGTCAGCATCGCGCCCTGGACGCCCGTTACAGTCGACAACTCATCCAACATCCGAGCGATACTCGCGTAGGAGCCGACCAGCACACCGCCCTGCGTCGGGAGCTTTTCTGTGCCCAAGGTCCGGCGTTTGTTTGGACCGGCGAGTGGGTCGCGGCTGGGGTCATCTGACGATTGGGCTTCTCGCCACGCGAGCGCCTCGAAATCCGTGCCGGCCTTGTAGTGCTCCCACTTCGCCATCGCTGCCTCGTCGGTTTCGTCGGCGATGACCATGGTCGACACCAGAGCGCCGCACTTGCCGCCAACCTCCTTGCTCGCCGCGACAAGCCGGGCAACGCTGCCGGCAACCATCGTCGGCGTGTTGATGCCTCCGCTGGAGCAGAAATTATAATCGGCGTATCGCGCGGCGTAACGCGTGCCGGCGTCGCTTTGACCGGCCGATATGATCGGAATCCTGGTTGCCGGCATAGGAAGGCACCGGCAATCGTCCATCTGGAAGAAGTCTCCTTTGAAGTCCGATCGCCCGGTCTCCCACAACTCCCTCATCACCGTGACGTATTCGCTGCAGTAGTCATAACGGCGACGATAATGTTCGGAGCCGGGCCAGATGCCCATCTGCGCGTATTCACGACGCTGCCAACCAGAGATGATGTTCACGCCAAATCGGCCCCCGCTGATGCTGTCGATCGTCACCGCCATCCGAGCGGCGAACGGCGGCGGCACCGTCAACACCGCGCAGGTGGCGAATAACTGGATGCGGGTTGTCA
>JBEKGV010000154.1:0-8010 GCA_050012615.1 Acetobacteraceae bacterium
AAAACTGTCCAATCAAGACAGATGCGGGGGAGGAACTGTATTCATTTCCAGGTCATTCGGCTGGTCCGTTTGGGGAAGACATACAAGAAAGCTGGATGACGCCCGGCGATTTTTTTCGACTTCTGGCATTCGAACAACTTGGCTGGAAAGACATTCATGCCACTAACGAAATCGCCCCCGAAACGGGGGCCAGATCTTATCTGCTCAAAGCACTGAAAGCCGAGGTTAAAGGTGCAATTCGCGCGCGCGCGCCGTCGTTGTTTAACACACTGAAAAGGCTTCGGCATTCGTTTTGAAGCCGCCATCGTTCAAGCTCGTTCTCATTGCGGCAAAATCGGGCAGTCGCGGCATCGGAACCCCCGCCCAGGTGCCCTGCCAACCACTCAAAACGTTCCTCCCCAGGCACTAGGCGATCAGGCCAAGGTGCCCGAATATGGGTGACGTAGCCTCGTCACCGCAAGGAACCAACTCATGGCCAATCTACCCTTGAGCGGACTTTTGGTCCTGGACCTCACCGCCCACCGAGCCGGCCCCACCGCTGTCCGGCAATTGGCGGACTGGGGTGCCGACGTGATCAAAATCGAGCCGCCAGGCGAGGCCAAAGGAGACGTGGTCGGCGGCAACCGCCACGGCTTCGACTTCCAGAACCTGCACCGCAACAAGCGCGGTATGACGCTGAACCTCAAAACGCCAGAGGCGCACAAAATCTTCATGCAACTGGCGGAGAAAGCCGACGTGGTGGTGGAGAACTACCGCTCGGACGTGAAATACCGGCTGAAAGTGGATTACGACACGATCGCGGCGATTAATCCTCGGATTGTGTATGGCAGCATCTCGGGTTTTGGGCAGAGCGGGCCGGACTCCACCAGGCCTGGCGTAGATCAAATCGCGCAAGGCATGGGCGGGCTGATGTCGATCACCGGTCTGCCGGGCCAGGGACCGGTTCGGGTGGGCATCCCGATCGCTGACCTGACCTCGGGGATCTTCCTGTCCCAGGCCATCCTGCTGGCTTTGATGCAGCGAGCGCAGACCGGCAAAGGACAGTGGGTGCATACCTCTCTGCTGGAAGCACAAATCTTCATGCTGGATTTCCAGGCATCCCGTTGGCTGATCGCACATGAAGTACCGGGTCAGGCCGGCAACGACCATCCCACCGGAATACCGACGGGCGTGTTCCCGACCGCCGACGGGCACATCAACATCGCTGCTTCCGGGCAGGGCCTGTGGGAACGCTTCTGCAAAGCGATCGGCTTTGAGGAAGCGCTGTCCGATCCGAACTATTCGACGGGCGGACTGCGCTCGAAGAATCGCAAGGTGCTGAACGAGCGGATCGGCGCGATCACCCGATTGAAGCCGAGTGCTTACTGGTTAGAAACGATCAACAAGGCCGGCGTCCCGTGCGGCCCGATCAACGACATCGCCGGCGTCTTCGCGGAGCCGCAAACCCAGCATCTGGGCATTGCGCGACCGGTGCATCACCCGGTGCTGGGGGATATTCGCGTCGTTGGCCAGCCAATTAACATGAGCGACAACCCGCAACCAGAGTCATTGCGCCCGACCCCGGAGCTCAGCCAGCACACCGACAGCATCCTCGCGGAACTCGGCTACGATGCGGCAGCGATCGCCGATCTGCGAGAACGGAGAATTATCTGACGAGCACAGTCACTTGATGCGCGCACGGCGTTCGGTTCGTTTCATCCAGTTCTGATCCGGAGACATTGTTCATATGCGCCGCATTGTGTTTTCAGTTGCGCCGCTGGCCGCACTGAGCCTGTTGATCGCGACGCTGACCGCGAATGCGCAAAGTCGTGATCCTGCCTGCTCGGCGCGGGTTCATTTCACCTTGGACAAGTGCGTGAGGGCATGCCCGGGCCTGATAAACAGCGCCGTCGATCCCAATCATCGACTGGAATTCAGTGCCTGCCAAAAAGGCTGCTACAAGCTGCACAATGCCGCGCTGGCGAACTGCCACTAGTACCCCACGATCGGTAAATTGGGAGTCGTTGTCGCTAAATCGTCATGGTCGGGCCTGACCCGGCCATCTCTCGCCGCACCGTGCTGGTAGAGATGGCCGGGTCAGGCATGGCCATGACGCGGAGATGTACCGTCCTTCAACGCTTCTGGTCAGGCGCATGCTGGGGCTTAAGTTGATCCCTCCCCAAACCTCAACGAACATAAGGTCGAACCGCATCGAGCAACCGCGCGGTCGGAGCAAGTCGCGGTCCATCACCCTCGTCGACCGGCGGAACGATGATCACGCCCCAGGCGGACAACGTCGCGAGTGACGCCTGCGCAATGGGATGATCCAGAAGTGGCTGATTCAATGACGGGCCGACGATCACCGGCGTTTTCCGGCCGATCGCCTCCGCTGTCACGGACAGCGCGAGATTGTCCGCGATGCCGTGCGCTAACTTGTTCAGCGAATTGAAGCTGCACGGCGCGAATAACACCACGCCTCGCGGCGGTCGAGGACGTATGGCAAGGTCAAAGTAGGACTCGACGACCTGCGCCCCGCCAACGTCCGCGAGGTCGCGAGAGGCGATGACACGTGCGGCGTTCGGCGTCGGAATCGCGATGATGCTTGAGAATCCCGCCCCGACCAAATCCCGCAACAACCCCGGGCATCGTGAAGCCGTGGTCGTGCCGCTGAGCACCAGATACGCCACGTCGAAATGCTCGCGAGCCGGAGGATGACTCATGCTCATCTTACAAGCTTCCCCCACAGAATGTCTTGGTTCGACATGATCATGGGAACCACCGCTCCATCCCCATCCGTCGAGAGGTTGGCACAACCGCGCACACACCGTTAGATGCCGGGTCAAAGGGGAAGCAACGATGCAAGCTGATTATGTCATTGTCGGAGCCGGATCCGCCGGATGCGTCCTGGCCAGCCGGCTAACCGAGGACCCCGCCACCCGCGTGGTGCTCATCGAGGCGGGAGGCCGCGACTGGCATCCGATGATCCACATCCCCGCAGGTTACATGAAGCTGCTGGATCATCCCACTCTGACCTGGGGTTACAAGGCCGACGCGGACTCCGGCCTGAACGGAAGGGAAATCTCTTATCCGCGCGGCAAGGTGCTTGGTGGATCCAGTTCGATCAACGGCATGATCTACATCCGCGGCCAACCCGAGGACTTCGACCACTGGGCTCAACTCGGCAATCGAGGCTGGTCGTGGGACGACGTGTTTCCCTTCTTCAGAAAGGCCGAGAACTGGGAGGGGCAGGCGGACTCCGTCCACGCCAAGGGCGGGCCGCTGTTCACCTCACCGACCCGAGACCAGCCCCTCCTGTGCCAGATGGCGATAGAAGCGGGGCAACAAATGGGGTGGACTTTCCGAGATGACGTGAACGACCTGCCGCCGGGACTTGGCGATCATATCGGCTGGGTGCAGCAAACCCGCGGCGGGAGGTTCAGAGCAAGCACGGCGCGATCCTATCTGCGCCCGGTGATGAAACGCCCCAACTTAAAGGTCGTGACCGGGGCGTTGGTGAATCGCGTACTATTTGACGGCAAGCGTGCGATCGCGATTGAGTACCGCCGCGGCGGGGCAGTCGAACGGGTCGATGCGGCCGGTGAAGTCATCCTTTCAGCCGGTGCGATAGGATCGCCACATATCCTGCAACTGTCCGGTGTTGGCGACCCTGATCATCTCGATCGCGTCGGCATTCCCGTGCAACACGCGTTGCCGGGGGTCGGCAAGCATTTCCAGGATCATTTCCTCGTCCGAGTATCCTGCGACGTTCAGGGCGTCGCCACATTGAACGAAAAATCGCGCGGATTGGGTCTGGCCGGTGAGGTGCTCCGCTATGCGCTGACCGGTAAAGGGATCCTGACTTACGCGGCCTCTCTGGTTGCGGCGTCCGTGAAGGTTCTGCCGGAGTCAGACACCCCCGACGTGCAGGCACTGTTCGCATCCGCCAGCTATGCCCCTGGGCCGGTCCGCCGGCTGGACGATAAGCCGGGCATGACATCCGGCATCTGGCAAATGCGTCCGCTGAGCCGTGGACATGTTGAAGCTCGATCGCCCAGGCCCGAGGACCAGCCGTCGATCAATCCGCGCTACATGGACGATGAGCGCGACCGCCGTGCCGTGATTGGCGGCTTGCGGATTGTGCGCCAATGGTTCGAGAGCCCTGCCCTGGCACAGTATGTCGTGGCCGAGACCGTTCCCGGACCGGATGTCCAGACGGACAACGACTTCATCGCTTACGCGAAGCAAACCGGCACAACCGTCTTTCATGCGAGCTGCTCATGCCGGATGGGCCCGGACGCGATGTCGGTGGTTGACGACCAGCTGCGAGTGCATGGGCTGACGGGACTGAGGGTGATCGATGCCTCGGTCATGCCCGCGGTGACGTCGACCAACACCAACGCGCCGACGATCATGATCGCGGAAAAGGGCGCGGCGATGGTGCGAGCCTTCGCGCGAGCCACACCACCATGAGTCGAGACTAATGACACACGGCGCACCTTCGCCGGCCGCAAATCAGACCAGCAGTCCAGCAATGCTGCTGGAATTGGTGCTGGATTGGTTGCTTTCCTGCTGGTTGATCAGGTACTGGTCCGTGAGGCTGGTGACATAAGCCGGGTTCTGAAGCTTCGGAATGTCGAGGCTGGATGCTGCGATCGCGCTCTGCTGCGCCGACAGATCCTGGTTGGCGATATCCGGATCAATCCCAAGTGCCCCAGTGATCACGAAAAAGTTGGTCGCGTTATTCAGCACGTCGCTGACGGATGTAATCGAACTTGCCTGACTGATGAAGTCGAGCGCATTGGACAGGCCCGGGGTCGCCGTATTGAGCGACTGGCGCCACATAATCTCAGCGTAGCCATTGGTCAGCGTGGCCTGGATCTTCGGGTTTTGTAGCTCCGCGAGGCCGTTCTGCGCGAAGTTGTAAGTCTGTACGGTGCTCAGGAGCGTGCCGTCGCCGAGTTGGTTGACCAGCGAATTCGGGTCCGAAGGGTCGGACATGAACGCCTTCTGCACCAGCCCCGTCTCCCCAATGTAGTTGGACAGCCCGCTCGCGGTCAGCAAGACCTGCTGTACATTCGGGTTGCCCAGGGCGCTTTGAATGCTTGTCGCGTTCTTTATCGCGCTCGTGAACGCCGTGATGGCCTGCGCCACCTGCGGCACCTGCGCCTCCTTCGCGGTGTCGGCGGTTTGGTCCGTCTGCGCGAGCTTGAGGTCGAGCAACGGGTCTCCGGTCGAGGCGAAACCCGTGGTCGATGTCGGCGCGGTGTTGTAAAGCGCGTTCAGGATCGCGGCGGACGCACTGGGGAGGGAGCCTGCTGGCGAAAAAAGCAGGCTGTAGTTTACGCCACTGACAATTCCGCTCATGTCCGCCGCACCCGTATTCAATGCTTCTGTGATTGTAGCACCGGAAACGTTAAATTGTGCTTAACAAAAGTATTTGGGGTTTTGGCTTCCGCGAGAATACTCGACCTGTGCCGTATCAGACGAATGGCCATAAGTTTTGACTCACGCCAATCGCTCAAATGACTGACTCTTTGACACAGTCGTCAACCACGTCATGGGCGGTCACCGAGCTGGCCATCAATCGCCGAACAGTGCCGCCAGAGATCACCGGATCAATCCCCCGATCAAGTCGGGGGACGGTGAAGACGTGTTGGGTGACCGAGCCTCACGTCATCGCGGCGTCGCTCACCGTTCCGCTTTGTCGATCTTTTCCAGTTTGATCACCACACGCCGGTTCCTGGCCTGGTTTTCCGGGATGACGGTCCCGTCAGATGTCCGATTTGGCGCGACGGGAAACGTATCGGCATAGCCGGCGGCAGTGAGTTTCCGCGCCGGGATGCCTTGCTCCAAAAAGAAGCGCACCACAGCCGCCGCGCGCGCCGTCGACAGTTCCCAGTTGGATTGAAATTGCGCCGTGTTGATTGGCGCATCGTCGGTATGTCCCTCGATGGAGATGTTATACCCCGCGTAAGCGTCGGATTTTAGCGTGACCGCGACATCGCGCAGGATCGCTTTCCCGGCGCCGCTGAGCGCTGCGTATCCACTGCCGAAGAACGCAGCGCTGCTGATTTGCAATATGGTGATGCGGTCTCCCTGCTGTGCGACGGCCGGGGTACCCTGGGATTGCAGACGATCCACTATCGCCGGCAACGACGCCAACCCAGATCCTCGTAGCGGCGTACCTTCCATCAAATTCGTCGGCGCGGCGACTGCGGCGTCCAAGCGACCTGGTGCATCCGGCATCGGCGTCGGCACCGCTATAACGGAGTCCGGCGGTGCCTCCTCGAAAGCCGGTATTGGGCTGACGAAGTCAGGGGACGTTGCTCCGACCGCTTCGCCCGCTTCTGGCGCGATACAGGTGCGGGGCACGATATCCTCTGATGCCGCCAACTGTTGAACGGGCGCCGCCTGGTCGCGCGCGAGGCTATGGCTGTTGGCTTTGATGGACAGCATGATCACGAACAGACACAGCAGCAGCGTGACCGTATCCGCGTATGTAATCAGCCAGTCGTCGGTATGTCTGGCCTGCTCCCGCCTGATGTGTTGGTGCAGTTTCATGTTGCGACCACCAAGGGCCGTTTTCCACCGGCATCGACAACCGCGATTTTGGTCCTGCCGAGACTGCCGATCGCATCGAAATAGGTGTGTTGCTCAGGCCGGAGGAATCCATTCAGCCGGTCCTGAATATGTGACGGCGCCTCGCCGCGGACTAACATGACCATGCCTTCCGTGATCAGGGCGTGGCGCCGTTGACGATCGTCGACAACCTGCTGGAGTCGCGCCGCGGCCGGCATGTAAATCATCCGTGCCGATACGACCCCGTAAAGGGTGGAAAGAAACGCCACCGCGAGCGCGGAACCGGTGCTGGCGATATCCTCGTTCAATTCGCACAACATGACGATCATGCCGACCAGGGTGCCGACCATCCCGAAGGCAGGGGCATGACTCGTCATGGCACGCAACACATCGACCGGGATGCAGTCGCGATCGTAACTCGCGTCAGCCGCCGTTTCCATCATGGAGCGCACGTCCTCCGGCCGGTATTCACTCAACACCATATTGAGTCCGTAGTTTATGAACGGATTTTTCGCGCTTTCCTCAGCAAGGTGGGCACGCAGCGCGCCGAGGCCGTTTGGCTTGATCACGCGCGCCCAGTGAAGAATGTCTTTCATATCAGGCCTGAGGTCGGCCTGCGTGGCGTGCGGCTGCCTCAGCATCGCCTGAATCGCGCGGAGCGCCTTACGCACTTCGCTGGTGGGAAAGCTCATGAACGCCGCCGCGATCACGCCACCGAAAACGATGATCAATCCCGCGATACTGAACAGCACCAGAAAACCATGCGCGCCGAATGCGATAGGGCTCAACACGATCATCACGCCGAACGCCGCTCCCGCCACGGGACCTCTGGCGTAAGGCTGAACAGAAGGGGCAGAAGATGTCGTCATTTGCAGGTCTCTCGAACGTGAATTGGGTAGGTCTCATCTCTGGCAACGCAATCGCCGTGCCAGCCTCCAGCCACCGCGCGGAGTCAGAGACAACCTGCTTGAGTCACGCTTCTGGAGCCTTGATACGGCATGTCCGGCCGGTCGCTACCCGGCAACGATTGCCGGGTCACAGATCACAATAGGGAATGGTATCAGACCGTCACATCCGGCTGCCAACTGATCGCGACCCGCTCGAGGAGCCGGATCACGAGGAAAAACAGCACCGAGAAACAAGAACCGCACAGCACGGTCGCGTAGAGCAGCGCGGAATCGAAGTTGTACGTCGCCTGGATGATCAGCGCGCCGATGCCTTCCTGCGATCCGATCCACTCACCGACGATCGCTCCAACGACCGACATGCTCGCCGCGATCTTCAAGGCGGAGAACAGGTACGGCACCGAAGTCGGCAGGCGCAGCTTGACGAATATCTCCCGCTTGCTGGCGGACAGCACGTGCATCAGTTCCATCGCCTGTGGACTGACGGCCTCCAACCCGCGAACCATGTTCACCAGTGTTGGAAAGAAGCAAACGATCGCGGCGATGG
>JBEKGV010000155.1:0-7958 GCA_050012615.1 Acetobacteraceae bacterium
CCGCTCCCTGATCGTGGCCGCCATGTTGGCGAGGTTGCCCGGGGCGACGATCGGCGCCACCACAAGCCGCTGCACATCGTGTTTCGGCGGGTCCATCGCGATGAACATCGCCAGCCGGTACTGCGTTTCCTGATCCAGCAACGTGATCCCGGACGCGGACGAGAACACTTGAGGGTTGGTCTCCACCTTCATGATGTCCTTGTATTTGGTCACTGACCAAAACGGACCGAACTGGCTGTCGCGGGTCAGGTGCACCGGATCGTCGCGCCGCAATCTGGCGAACCAGTCCGGCCAGACATCGTCCTGAAAAATACGCGCGTCCGAGACATCGATTTGCTCGAGCGGGAGCGTCCATGGATCCCCCAAAGGGGGCTGTCCCAACGGGTCGGCGCTGACCGGCGCGTTCATGTTGCCTCCCAAAAGTGGCAGCCGGCACGGAAGGGCGGAGAAACTGGCCGCGCAAATGCCGTTTGGTCTTCGGTCCCGAGCCGCTTATATCCGATCCATGCGCGTTCGGTTCCTGAAAATGCACGGGTGCGGAAACGATTTCGTCGTGTTCGACGAACGCGAGGGCTCGTTTGGACTGACCCCGGCCCATGCCGCCGCCATCGCCGATCGACGTACCGGCGTCGGCTGCGACCAGTTCATCGTCATCGAACCCGCGCCATTCGGCGCAGACGCTTTCATGCGCATCCGTAACCCCGACGGTTCCGAAGCCGGCGCCTGCGGCAATGCCACAAGATGCGTGGCCCACCTCCTGGCCGCCGAAACCGGTCGCGATCGCCTGATCATCCGCACCATCGCGGGCGATCTCCCATCCGAGGTGCTGCCAAACGGCCTTGTCCGCGTGGACATGGGCCCGGTTCGCCTGGACTGGCGCGACATCCCCCTCGCCCGCCCGATGAACACACTGGACCTCGATCTGACCGTCGGGCCTGTCTCCCATCCCGCGGCCGCGAACATGGGCAACCCGCACGCGACGTTTTTCGTCCCCGGCATTGATGCCATTCCGGTCGCGGAGATCGGTCCGGTTCTGGAACACGACAAGCTGTTTCCGGAACGCGCCAATATCGGTTTCGCGCAGGTGCTAAGTCCGGATCGGATCCGTCTCCGAGTGTGGGAACGTGGCGCCGGTCTGACCCTTGCCTGCGGTTCCGGCGCCTGTGCGGCGCTGGTGAATGCCGCACGGCGAGGGTTGACTGGCCGGGAAGCAACCATCGTTGTCGATGGTGGGGAACTGACGATCAGTTGGCGTGAGGACAACCACGTCCTCATGACCGGTCCCGTCGCGACGACATTCATCGGTGAAATAGATCTGGCGACTTTACCTCTGAGGTAATCGACCCGCGGCATTTGATCCGCTTCGGTGCGGCACCCTTCAACCTTTGGTGCCGCCATGACTTCACGGTCCGCGAAACAGCCTCCGGTCAGGTAGCGATACTGACCGCGCTGACGCTGCCGGTCGTTTTGCTGCCCCACACGGCGTTGTCGCTGCGCTGGATGCGGCGGGCGGCGCAGCCGGAAGATCACACCAGCGAGCATCCACCCTGGTTGATGGGCCGGAATGCATCCGCCGCCGGAACGGTACGCTTCAGGTTGTAATAGTCCCACGGCCCCTTCGACTGCTCCGGCGATTTGACCTCGAACAGATACATGTTGTGAATGACCCGGCCGTCTTTGCGAACCATTCCGTCGCCAAACAACGGATCTTTTGTCGGCATCGCCTTCATCGCCTCGACCACCGCCAGGCCGCTGGCCTTCGCCTTGTCGTATCCGACCGCGACCACGGCTTTGAGGTAATGCGTGACCGCCGAATACTGTCCGGCATGAACCGATCCCGGAACGTTGCCGGGCATCTTCGCCGCGAACCGTTTGGCGAAAGCCCGCGTCCCATCATTCATATTCCAATAGAACGGCTCCGTGAGCAGCACGCCCTGGGCCGATGCCAGACCGACGCCATGCACGTCGTGGATCAGGAAGATCAAACCGGCGACCTTCATTCCGCCCTTCATCAGGCCGAACTCAGCCGCCTGCTTGATGCAGTTGACTGTGTCTCCGCCGCCGTTGGCCAGTCCGAGTACTTTCGCGCCGCTCGCCTGGGCTTGCACGAGGAACGACGAAAAATCCGTGGTTCCGGGAAACGGTGCCAGGGCCTCCCCAAGCACTTTTCCATTGGCGCCGACGACGAAACTCGCGGCATCCTTTTCCAGCGAGTGCCCGAACGCATAATCCGCGGTGATGAAGTACCAGCTGTCGCCGCCTTCCTTGACCGTCGCGTCGACCACACCGTGCGGCATCGACCAGGTGTCGTACACCCAGTGAAGATGGTTCGGTCCGCAGTGGGCGCCCGTGATATCCGCCGACGCACCGCCGGTGAAAATCGCGACCTTGTCCTTCTGCTTCACCAGATCGCCGATCGCGAATGCCGCCGAAGACAACGGCACGTCCGTGATCAGATCGACGCCGTCTGTGTCGAGCCACTTGCCGGAAATCGACAGCGCGACATCCGGTTTGAGTTGCAGATCGGCGGACACGACTTCCACCGGGATCTCCGGATGCGCCTTGGCGAAATCCTCCACCGCCAGTTGTGTACCAGCGACCGAGCCTGCGCCGGTATTGGCGGAATACACCCCAACCATGTCGGTCAGCACGCCGATGCGGATCGGTGGGCGCTGTGCCCTCGCGCGGCCGGTCAACGCGGCGGCGGCGAGGCCGGCGCCCAATGTGACACGGCGGGTCATGGTTGATGGCATGGTACGGTCTCCCTGGATTTCTTAAGTCTTACCCGATGACGACGACGCCCGATTCGATCAGCGCATCGACCTCGGTTCGTGAATAGCCGTGCTCGGTCAAAATCGCCACACCGTGCTCGCCCTTGGAAGGGGCCACGGTCCGGGCAGTGCCGTCCTGAAACGGCGTCATGCCTATGATGTTCGGCAACGGAATCGCCTGCGGCACATGCGGATGATGCGTCCACGCGACCGCGCCGCTCTCCGCGACATGCGGTTGCTTCAGGAACGCGGGGTAAGAGTTCAGCGCCTCATGCATGATCCGATGCTCGGTAAACTTCGCCGACCACGCTTCGGTCGTGTCGGTCGCGAGCAACGGCCGCAGCACCGAGTCGATGTCGCCGGCATGCGGTTCGCGTCCGTTTGGCGTACGAAAGTTCTCGTTCGCGCGAAACGCAGGCTGATCGACCGCCTTGCAATAGGCTTCCCACTCCCACGGGCGTATAACCGTGATCGACATGAACCCGTTCTTGGTCTGGTAGACGCCACTTGGTGGAATGCCTGGACGTACCGCGCCGCCCTCCAGGTGCGATGCCATCAGACGGACGACCTGCAATCCGGCGGCGGCCTGCATGAGACTTGAGTTGATATGGCGCCCTCGCTGCTCGTGTTGGCGAGCGAACAATGCGGCGGCAACGGCGGAGAACGAAAAAATCGCCGTGGTCATGTCGATCGAAATGAACGGGATGCGATGCGGGATGCCGTCCTGGCCGCGATTTTCCGACATCATTCCGGTATAGGCCTGCAGCACCGGGTCCATCGCAGGCCTCTCCGCCAGCGGACCTTTCTGACCGAAACCCGAAACGGACAAATACAGAATTCGCGGTTCGCGCTCGGCCACCGCGTCATAGCCAAAGCCCAGTCGCTCGATCACACCTGGGCGAAAACCTTGCACGAACACATCGGCGTCGCGGATCAACCGCCACAACACGTCCCGTCCCACATCCTGCTTCAGATCCAACGCGATCGAGCGTTTGCCGATATTCGCGGGGATCGAATAAGCGGTGTGATCGCCGTACTTCGTTCCAAGTCCGCGAGCCCAGTCGCCGGTGTCGGTGGGCTCGACTTTGATGACGTTGGCGCCGTACTGGGCCAGCATCATGGCGCAGTAGGGACCCGCGACGCCCTGACTGACGTCGATCACTTTCAGGCCCGCATAGGGCGCCTCGTAGCTCATGACTTCGTTTCCTTGGCCGGTTGGGGCATGATAGCGCTCACGCGCCGAACGCGCGAACCCAGGAGAGCAAACCATGATCCATGTCCTCGCCGTCATCACCACCAAGCCCGGCAAGCGCGCCGAAGTCCTGGCGGCGTTTCACGCCAACATGCCCGCCGTGCACGCCGAGGCCGGCTGCATCGAATACGGCCCGGTCATTGACGCCGCCAATTCACCGGCGAAATACGGCGACGACACCTTCGTTGTCGTCGAGAAGTGGGAAAGTCCGGATCATCTGAAGGCGCATGCCGCCTCGCCGCACATGGCCGCTTATGGCGCGAAGACACGCGATCTGCTGGCCGATCGACAGATCCACATCATGCAGAACGGCTGACCCAACGTTGCCTCTGGCGAGGATGGCGCAACCGCGTCATCCTGGCCATCGCGAGAGCACGAGTGATGGGCGACACACGGTCATGGCCGGGCTCGACCCGGCCATCTCTCGCGGCACTGTGCTGGAAAAGATGGCCGGGAGATCCCCCGATCAAGTCGGGGGAGGCCATGACACGGGGAATGGGGCGCGCTTCAACGATTCTGGGTACTAACAGTCCGGGGCGAAGTGGAGGGAACGATGGATCTGAGCCTGTCCGAGGAATATCAGGCATTGCAGGCGGAAATCCGCGCGTTCATCGCGAAGCATGGGCACAAATCGCCCAAGGTCGGCGGTGGACGAAAGCGGCCGGACCAGAAGACGCTGGACTGGCAAAAAACATTGCTGGAACACGGCTATGTCGGCCGCACCATTCCCGTGGAGTATGGCGGCGCCGGTAAAACCCCCGACGTCATGGAAGCCGCCGTCATCGCCAGCGAGTTCGCCTCGGCGAACATTTATGCCGGCCTGACCAATCAGGGCGTATCGATGCTGGTGCCAACTCTGTTGGAGGTCGGCACCGAGGAACAGAAACGCGCTTATGTCGGCCCGACAATCCGCGGCGACATCATCTGGTGTCAGGGCTATTCCGAGCCGGGCAATGGCAGCGATCTCGCGAACGCGCAGACCAAAGCCGAATTGACGGACGGGTTCTGGATCGTGAACGGCCAGAAGATTTGGACCAGTTCGGCTCATTACGCCGACATGATGTTTTTGCTGTGCCGCTCCGAGCCGGACAAACCGAAACACGAAGGTTTGTCTTATTTGCTGATGTCCATGGATTCGCCGGGCATCGATCGCCGCCCCTTGAAAACGATGACAGGCCGCAGCGAGTTCAACGAGGTGTTCTTCACCGACGTCAAGGTGCCGGAAAAGCAGATCGTCGTTGGCCGCGGCAAAGGCTGGTACGTCGCGAACGTCACCCTGAAGCACGAGCGCTCGATGATCGGCAACGCCGACAAGGTGACCACGCGGCTGGAACAACTGATCAAACTGTTGAGCACGACCGAGGTGGACGGTGTTCCTCTGATCCGCCAGGCCGAATTCCGCGACCGGCTGCTGCGGCTGCAGGGTGAAGTCATCGCCTGGAAAGCGCATAACCTGCGCCTGCTGACCGAAGCGGCCCAGGGCATTGAGTCGGGCGTAAACCGGATGATTGTGAAGTATGGCGGTACGATGCTGGGATTTCGTCTGTCGTCTCTGGCGGTGGATGCTCTCGGCGCCGCGGGGTTGCCGTTTGAGTCAGCCGGTGAGGACGCCGAGGACGACGACGCCACCACATGGAACATCGATTACATGTACGATGTCGGCCTGATGATCGGGGGCGGATCGAACAATATTCAGAAGAACATCATTGGCGAGCGCGGCCTCGATCTGCCGCGCGAGCCAAAAGTGCAGTCCTCCGCAGCGATTGGGAGAGGCTGATGGAATTCGGTCTCAGCCTCGAGCAACGCCAGTTCGACGATTCGTTGCGAGATTTCCTGAAAGACCGTTTGCCGATCGACCACCTGCGCGCTTTGGCCGAAACAGGCCGCGGCTTCGACGACGAACTATGGAGTGGCCTGGTCGAACTCGGCTTGCATGGCCTGATCGTTCCGGAACGGTTTGGTGGTGCTGGCCTCGGTGTGCTGGATGCCGCCGTCGCGGCGGAGGCTCTGGGTTACGCCGCCGCGCCCGTGCCGTTCACCGGCGCGACCGTGATGGCTCCCCTCGCCTTCATCAACAGCGCGACGGAAGCCCAGCAGGACGAGTACTTGCCGATGGTCGCGGCGGGCGAGGCGCGGATCGCGGTTGGTTTCGCCGGTCTCGCCGGCCAGACGGGCGCGGCGTCGGCGACGTTGGACGGAACACGACTGACCGGAGCGATCGGCGGCGTCATGGATGCAGGCTCCGCGACGCACTTTCTTATTTATCTTCGCGATGGGACCGCCGCGCTGATCGAGGCGGGCGCGCAAGGTCTGTCCACGTCGTTCCATCGCTCGTTGGACCGCACGCGGCCGTTGGTGGATTTGTCATTCAACGGGACGCATGCGGAACTTCTGGTCGCGGCCAACGACAAACTTGCCGCGGCGCAGCGGGTGCTCGATGCGGGACGGGTCGTACTCGCCGCCGACACACTGGGAGCGGCACAGACGATGCTCGACCGCGCCGTCGCTTTCGCCAAAGAGCGGGTGCAGTTCGGCCGCGTCATCGGCAGCTTCCAGGGCGTGAAATACATGCTGGCCGATTGCGTAACGACGCTGGAGCCGTGCCGCGGCATGGTGTGGTACGCGGCGCACGCCCAGGATGCGATGCCGGATGAGGCGAGGCTGACGGCGTGCCATGCGAAGGCGCATGTATCGGACGTCGCGCGCGAGGTCGCTCGGATGACGACGGAAACCCACGGCGGCATGGGGTTCACGGATTTGCTTGGCCTGCACTACTGGTTCAAGCGCATCAGCTTCAACCGCCAGGTGCTTGGCGGTCCGGAACGATGCCGTGAGGAGGCCGCCGCGCTGCAAGGCTGGACCCTGCGTGCCTGAGACGATTGCATCCACCGGCACCTCAGGCGCACAATCCGGGCAAAGGACGGAGGACTGAAGCATGACCTCTCTGCCGATCGACCAACTGATCGATACGCAACGTGGCCTGATCAGCCGCGAGATCTTCGTCTCGCCCGAATTCCATACGGAAGAACTTGAAAAGGTGTTCAGCCGCGCCTGGCTGTTCGTGGGTCATGAAAGCCAAATTCCGAAACCGGGGGACTACTTCGTGTCCCGTATGGGCGAGGAATCCGTGATCATGTGCCGGGACGCCCAAGGCAAAGTTCACGTGTTCCTGAATTCGTGCCGGCATCGTGGAATGAAGATCTGCCGCTACGAACAAGGCAACACCTCATTGTTCGTTTGTCCTTACCATTCCTGGAGCTATGCGACGGATGGCAAGCTACAGGGCGTGCCGCTGTATCGGGCGCTTTACGAGGGCACGCTCGACCGCTCGCAATGGTCACTGATCGAGGTGCCAAACCTGCAAATTTATAAGAGCACGGTCTGGGCGTCCTGGGATCCCGAGGCACCGGATCTGATGACCTATCTCGGCCGCGCCGTGGATCATCTCGATCAGGTGCTGGACTGCCGCGATGGCAGGCCCGGCGGTTCCGAGGTCATCGGGGTGCAAAAATGGATCCTGCCGACCAACTGGAAATTCGCGGCCGAGAACTTTCTGGGCGACACCTATCACAACCCGTCGCACCGCTCGGTGGACATGATCGGTATCGGCCCGTCCGCGCAACGAGGCCAGCGGCGCGACAACGAATATGCCAAAGGCCAGCATGTCTGGGTCGGGTTCCCTCAAGGCCACGGCATGCACAGCGTTTATATGCCGGAGCAATTCGACTACCAACCAGGCTACGCGCAATACCCCGAGGTTGAGGAATACTTTCGTCAGGCCTTTTACGAACGCCAACGCCGCCTTGGCGACAAAGCGCGACTTCTGCCTTTTACCGGCAACCTGTTTCCCAACACCTCGTGGCATGGCCGTCAGCCGCGGGCCTTGTGCGTCTGGCATCCCCACAGCACGACCGAAACCGAGGCCTGGCGCTTCT
>JBEKGV010000156.1:0-12080 GCA_050012615.1 Acetobacteraceae bacterium
GCTGTATATTTTCACTCTGCTCGGGCTGGTGATGCAGATCGTCGGCGACATGATGTACACGGTCGTCGACCCACGCATCGACTTTGAGGTCAGGCATTGAATCTATCGCAGGTCACGCGGCGGCGGATCGCGATATTTCGAGCCAATCGCCGGGGCTACTGGTCGCTGTGGATATTCTGCGTGCTGTTCGGCGCGTCGTTGTTCGCCGAATTCATCGCCAATGACCGGCCTTTGTTGATCCGTTACAATGACTCGTGGTATGTTCCGGTTCTGAAAGACTACAGCGGCGATGCATTCGGGCCGGATTTTCTGCCGACCGAGGCCGACTATACCGATCCCGACATGCAACGCGCGATCGCGGCCAACGGATGGGTGATTTGGCCGCCGTTGCATTATTCATACGATACGACTGTCAAGGACCTTAACGTACCCTCGCCGGCGCCGCCGAGTTGGCATGATCCGTTAGGCACGGACGACCAGGCACGAGATGTCCTGGCGCGTGTGATCTACGGGTTCCGCTTGTCCGTGCTGTTTGGGTTCACGCTGACGGCGTTGACATCGATCGTGGGTGTGATCGCCGGAGCGTTGCAGGGATTTTATGGCGGGCTGACGGATCTGTTGGGGCAGCGCTTCATCGAAATCTGGAGCGGCATGCCCGAGCTTTACATGCTCATCATTCTGGGCAGCCTGATCACTCCCGGGTTCTGGGTATTGCTGATCTTTCTGTTGCTGTTCCGCTGGATGAACCTGACAGGCGTTGTCCGCGCCGAATTCCTGCGCGGCCGCAACCTGGAATACGTGCGGGCGGCCAGGGCTCTCGGCGTGTCGGACATCATCGTCATGTGGCGTCATATCCTGCCGAACGCCATGGTGGCGACGTTGACGTTCGTCCCGTTCCTGTTGTCGGGATCGGTGACGTTGCTGTCGACATTGGACTTTCTGGGCTTTGGTTTGCCACCCGGCTCACCGTCGCTAGGTGAGTTGGTCGCACAGGCGAAATCGAATTTGCAGGCACCCTGGCTGGGTATTACCGCGTTTGTCGTGCTGGGTGGCGTGCTGACGCTTTTGATTTTTGTTGGCGAAGCGGTGCGCGACGCATTCGATCCAAGACGACTTCGTGTCGCATGAGTTTGCTGGAGGTCAACGGCCTGTCCGTCGCGTTTGGCGCCAGGCGTGTCGTCGGCAATGTGTCGTTCTCACTCGATCGCGGTGAAACACTGGCGCTGGTGGGAGAGTCCGGATCGGGGAAATCTCTGACCGCGTTGTCGTTGTTGCAGCTGTTGCCCCGCGGCGGATCCAATCCATCCGGCAAGATAAAACTGGACGGCGTCGAAATGATCGGCGCCGCTCCCGGTGCTTTGCATAAGGCGCGAGGCGAGCAGGCTGGGATCGTATTTCAGGAACCGATGACGAGCCTCAATCCGTTGCAGCGCATCGGGCGGCAGGTGGCGGAGGCGATCACCCTGCATCGGGAGCTGCCACGGGCCGCGGTACTGAAACGAGTGGTTGGCGTGCTCGATGAGGCCGGGTTTCGTGACGCGGCGAATCGGTTGGATGCGTTTCCGCATCAGTTGTCGGGTGGGCAGCGGCAGCGGGTCATGATCGCGATGGCGCTCGCCAATGACCCGGCGTTGCTGATCGCGGATGAGCCCACGACGGCACTCGACGTGACGATCCAGGCGCGGATTCTGGCGTTGCTGGCTCGGTTAAAGACCGAGAGGGGTCTTGCGTTGCTGCTGATCACGCATGATTTGCGGATTGTCCGGCGTTATGCCGACCGCGTCTGCGTCATGAAGGATGGAGCGATTGTCGAGGCCGGAACGGTCGCCTCGGTGTTCGCCGCGCCGGCGCATCCTTACACTCGGATGTTGCTGGATGCTGTGCCGCGGGGCGTGGCAGGTCCGTTGGCGGGGAACGCACAGCCGCTGTTACGTATCGAAGACGTGAAGGTGCATTTTCCGATCAGGCGAGGTGTGTTGCGCCGCACTGTCGCGGTTGTGCGGGCGGTTGACGGTGTTTCGCTGATGGTGCGCGCGGGAGAAACCGTGGGCCTCGTGGGGGAGTCAGGCTCTGGCAAGACGACGCTTGCTCTGGCGGCGCTGCGGTTGGAGCCGGTGCAGGGGCGGGTTGTGTTCGCCGGACAGGATGTCGTCCAACTTGGCCGAGCCGCGATGCGAGCGTTGCGGGCTCGCATGCAAATTGTATTTCAGGATCCGTTTGGGAGTTTGTCGCCGAGGATGACGGTGGGCGATATCGTGGCGGAGGGGTTGGGGGTGCATGAGCCTCGATTGAAGCGGCCGGAACGGGACCGGCGTGTGGTCGAGGCGTTGAGCGAGGTCGATTTGCCAGCGGACATGACGGATCGGTACCCGCATGAATTCAGCGGGGGGCAGCGGCAGCGCATCGCGATCGCTCGGGTGATGGTACTGAAACCGGCGCTGGTCGTGCTCGATGAGCCGACGAGTGCGCTCGATATGTCGGTGCAGGCGCAGATCGTTGCGTTGTTGCGCGAACTGCGGGAACGGCACAATCTGGCGTATCTGTTCATTAGTCACGACCTGAAGGTCGTCCGGGCGCTGGCACATCGGGTGGTGGTGTTGAAGGAGGGCCGGGTCGTCGAGGAAGGAACAACGGACGAGATTTTCAGCCACCCGCGCGAGGAGTACACACAGGCGTTAATGCAGGCGGCGTTCGATTTGGATTGATAGTGGGCTTTACTCATGCGGGCGCCCGCGCCGACTGATGCCCGGGTCAAGCCCCTATAGGCGATAAGTTGAGACTGGTGCACCTCGCTTTTCTCGTCATGGCCGGGCTTGACCCGGCCATCTGGCGAGGCACGTGCGGCGATTGATGGCCGGGTCAGGCCTGGCCATGACGCATGAACTGACGTGCGCGACGGCGGTAGTGTGGTCGGTTCTTACCAAGCTTCTTTGCCTTTCGCCGGTCGCACCATTTCAGCTTTCGCTTGTTGTTCGGCTTCATGTTTGTCGAACATCAGGCGAGCTGCGCTGGAGCGCTTTTCGGTCAGCTCGTCACGATGATCGGTGCACCAGTCGAACGAAGCGATCCTGGGACGATTGTCGCCTGAGAAATGCGGCATCACGTAACGCTGATACAGCTCATATGACCGTTTCGTTTGCTCGAAGTCAGCCCAATTGTGGACTTGCTGTAAAAACGCACCGAAGTCGCCCTGCTTGTCGTACAGGCGTTGGATCAAAGCGATCGCATCGTCCGGCGTGCCGATCACGCCATAGTTGTTTTCAACGAACCATTCCGCGGCACTCTTGCCTGGCGGGACGATGAACCGAGGCTGGTTGTTGTTGAGGTAACCCAAATAGGCGTCGAACCCGTACTTAACATTTTCCATGGCCTGCGCGCGGGTTTCGGCGATGTGCATGGGGCCGACCAAACGCAGCCCGGAAGGATCCATTTTCGTGCCTTGCTCGGCGGCCATGTCGTTGGCGATCTTCCAGTTGGCGCCCAGTGCGTCGTAGCCAAACGGGTTCGTGGCGGCGACGCAGATCATGCTCAGCCCGTACTTCCCCGCGAGCCGTCCGCCGGAGGGTGTCACCGCACTGACCACCGCGACTTCGGGATGCGGTTTGGTATAGGGCAGGAGATGGGCGCGGGCGTTGACGAAGTTGTACCACTCGGTTCGCTCGGTGACGATTTCGCCTTTGAAGAATCGCAGGATCACATCCAGCGCCTCTCCCATGCGGTCGCGTTGCGTGTTCGGATCGATCCCCAACATCAACGCATCGGAAGCCAAAAGACCAGGACCGGCACCGAACATGATCCGGCCGCGCGTGTGATGGTCGAGCTGGATGATGCGGTTCGCCGTCATCAGGGGGTTGTGATACGGCAATGAAATCACCCCGGTGCCGAACCTGATCCAGCGCGTTCGCTCGGCGGCGACCGCGATGAACAGCTCCGGTGAGCTGACCAATTCCCATCCGGCGGAGTGATGCTCGCCGATCCAGGCCTCGTTGAAGCCGAGGCGGTCGAGCCATTGCATCAGCTCCAAATCGCGCTCGATGCACGCGCCCGGGTTTTCGTTCATCGGGTGGAAAGGCGGCAAAAACACGCCGTGACGAAGCGGGATGTGTGACGTTCCAGGCGCGGCCATGGCTCATTTCCTCCTGAGGGGACATCGTGATCGGACGATGTTATCAGGGATCAACGGATCGCAAAGCCTGGCGGGATGAATGAGCCAACCGACTGATCGTGTAGACCGCCGGGTCTGGATTATCGCCGCCGCCTGTTCCTGCGGGCCACTGATGTCGGGCCTTGATTCGACGATGGTAAATGTATCGCTGGATACTCTCAGTTCAGCGTTCAACGTCTCCCTGGGCACGATCCAGTGGGTGACCAGCGGCTATCTGCTCGCGCTGGCCTTGGCTTTGCCGTTGAGCGGGTGGCTGGTCGACCGGGTCGGAGCGCGGCGGATCTTTCTCGGCTGTTTCGCGGGATTCATCGTGTGTTCGATGCTGAGCGGGCTCGCCGGATCGGTCCGAACTCTGATCCTGTGCCGAGTCCTGCAAGGCGTCGCCGGCGGATTACTCGCGCCGATGATGCAAATGATGATGGCCCGGCACGCGGGACGCCATATGGCGCGGGTCATTGGCGTGGCCGCCATGCCGGTCATGGTCGGACAAATGTTTGGTCCCAGTCTGGGTGGCGTGATCCTCGGCCTGCTAGGATGGCGATGGATTTTCTTCGTCAACGTTCCGGTTGGTCTGCTGGCGATTTGTTTCGCATGGTTCGCGTTGCCGCGAGACGAGACGACCAGCGCGCGCAGACTCGATCTTATCGGGTTCGCGTTGATCTCACCGGGCCTCGCGCTGTTGTTGCAAGGCCTCGTGTCGTGGGCGCATGGGGAAACCACGGCACCGCTTAGTCTGGCGGCCAGCGTAGCGCTTTTGGCCGGGTTCACATGGCATGCGCTGCGGCGTCCCGCCACCGCGCTGATCGATCTGAGGCTGTTCCGCGCTCGCATCTTTCGTGCCGCCGCCGCGACTCAGTTCCTGTCGAATGCGCTCAATTTCGGCGGCCAGTTATTGCTGCCGCTGTGGTTCCTGCAAGTGCGGGAGGCCTCGCCGACCGCGACCGGATTGATGCTCTTTCCCCTGGGGCTCGGGATATTTTGCGGGCTTCCCACCATGGGACGATTGAGCGAACGTTTCGGTGCTCGCGCGATATCAGGGAGTGGCGCCGTGCTGTCTCTGCTTGGAACCGTGCCGTTTGTATTCGCTACCGGCGATACGCCTTACAGTGTGTTGGGCGTTGCCCTGTTCGTCCGCGGTTTTGGTGGCGGCTCGATTACCATCCCCTCGGCCGCCGCTGCCTACAGCTCAGTGCCACGCGACTCATTGGGCCATGCGACGACGGCGATCAATATTTGTCAACGGTTTGGAGGACCGACCGGATCGGCGGGGCTGGCGATATTCCTGCAATTCGCGCTGCTGCGAGCGGGCACACCAGTACAGGCCTATCATTGGGCTTTTTGGGGGCTGGCCGCGATCTCGGCGGCGGCGCTGCTTACCGCTTCGCGATTGCCTGGCCGGGTGGCGCGATAGGTCACGGTGCCTCGAGCCTCGACGAACGCGCGATTTCGGGCTTATGCTCCGCTGAAATCACTCCAGAGGAGCGTCAGGCGATGAGCGGAGAAAATTGTCTTACAGGCATGAAAGTCCTTGACCTGACCCAGTTCGAGGCCGGCCCTTCGTGCACTGAAGCCCTCGCCTGGATGGGCGCGGATGTGGTCAAGATCGAGAACCCGAAATCCGGCGACCCGGGCCGCACTGCCGGCGGCAAGCCGGGACAGGATGCCAATTACTTTCTGCAATATAACGCGAACAAGCGCTCGGTTGCGGTCAATTTGAAGGACCCGCGCGGTGTGGAACTCGTGAAGGAGATGGCGAAGCAAGCCGATGTGATGATCGAGAACTTCGCGCCGGGTGCTGTCGAGCGTCTCGGCCTGGGCCCCGACGTCATCCGTGCATTGAACCCGTCGATCATTTATTGCCAGGTGAAGGGCTTCGGCACCGGCAGCCCTTACGAGAAAAGTCTCGCTTTCGACATGATCGCGCAGGCCTGCGGCGGATTGATGAGCATCACCGGCGAGGAAGACGGACCGCCCTGCAAGCCTGGCGCGACAATCGGCGATACCGGGACCGGCATGGTGATGGCGATCTCGGTTCTCGGCGCTTACGTCCGGCGCCTGCGTACCGGGCAGGGCGAGCATCTGCAACTGGCGATGCAGGATTCCATCCTGCACTATGTTCGTAACGCCTTCACATTCATGGAGCGCAGTGGCGGCAAGGCGGCGCCTCGCGCGGGATCGAAGACGGTCGGCGGCGGCAATCCGCCCATCGGGGTGTATCCCTGCAAGGGCGGCGGGCCGAACGATTATGTCTATATCTACACCAGCCGCGCGAACCCCGAGCATTGGACCCGCTTGTTGAAAGTGATGGGGCGTGAGGACCTGATCGGCGACCGGCGCTACGACACTCCCGATGCACGTACCGAACGGCGCGAAGAAGTGGACGCGATCGTTTCCGAATGGACGATCAAACACGACAAGCATGAGGCGATGAAGCTGGTCAGTCTCGCGACCATTCCATCGGGCGCGGTGTTCGACACAGCGGAACTGGCGGCGGACAAGAATTTCCAGGATCGAGGCATCCGGCAGACGATGAAACATCCCAAGGCCGGCGACTACGTCATGAGTGGGTGGCCAGTTCGCTTTGGCGGGAAGACACCCGCGGTGGCTCCGGCGCCGTTGCTTGGGCAGCATGGCGAGGAGGTGCTGGCCGAATGGTTGAAGCTCGACAAGGATCAGATCGGCGCGCTGCGTAACGATTCGGTGATCGCCTGATGGCGCACCAGTTTTGCACGGTTCAGGATGAGGGCCGGTTGCGTATCGTCACGCTCAACCGGCCCGAAGTATTGAACGCGCTGCACGCTGACGCCAACGATGAGTTATCCGCGGTCTGGGACGAATTCGCGGAGCGTGACGATCTGTGGGTTGGCATCGTCACCGGCGCCGGTGGCCGCGCGTTTTCCGCCGGCAACGACCTGAAGGTTCAGGCCGCCGGCAAGCGCCGTCCGAATGGACCGAGCGGATTCGCTGGACTTTCACATCGTTTCGACCTCGACAAACCATTGATCGCGGCGGTGAATGGCGTAGCCATGGGCGGAGGATTTGAAACCGCTCTCGCGTGCGACATCATCATCGCCGCCGAGAACGCGGTGTTTGCGTTGCCGGAACCCAGGGTCGGGTTGATCGCTGGTGGAGGTGGCGTGCATCGGCTGCCTCGCACGATCCCGATCAAGAAAGCGATGGGGATGATCCTGACCGGACGGCGCGTGCCTGCGCGGGAGGGATTCGAACTCGGGTTCGTCACCGAAGTCGTGCCGGAAGGCCAGGCATTGGAAGCCGCGAAGCGTTGGGCTGGACTGATCCTGGAATGCTCGCCCAAGGCCGTGCGAGCGTCGAAGCAGGCCTCCTATCGCGGGCTGGATGAGCAGAAGCTGGAAACGGCGATGCGCACTGTCTATCCGGCGCAGCAGGAGAACCTCGGAAGCCAGGACTATATCGAAGGGCCAAAGGCATTCGCGGAGAAACGGAAACCGAACTGGCGGAATAAGTAAGGGACAGAACCGATGGGCATTCGGGTGCATAATCTTTACTGCGACGCCGCCGGCGAATCGCACTGGCGCGATCTCAACATCGAATGGGAGAACGAGGGACCGGAAGGCAAGACGTCCGCTCGGCAACTCGCCAACGGCATCATCTTCCGGCAAACTCAGGCGGAGCATGACCGTCCCTGGCATCAGGCTCCCCGCCGGCAATACATCATCAATCTCGATGCGGGCGTCGAACTGACCGCGAGTGACGGGGAAGCGCGGAAGATTGGCGCGATTTTCGTGCCGATCGAATGAGGAGGAACATCCCGATGCGTATCCACAACATTTATGTCGACGATGCGGGCGAGACCCATTGGCGCGATGTCGAGGTCAAATGGGTCGAGGAGCGTAATGGCAGCAAACTCTCCGCGCGGCTGCCGGCCACCGGCATCATCTTTCGCGAAACGGCGGGGGATTACGATTTGTCGTGGCATCCGGCACCTCGGCGCCAGTACATCATCAATCTGGACGGCGGCGTTCAGATCACGGCCAGCGACGGCGAGGCTCGGCAAATCGGCGCCGGCGAGGTCATTCTGGTGGAGGATGTGCGCGGCAAGGGACATCTGTCGAAGTCGATCGGCGGCAAGATGCGGCATTCGATCTTCGTGCCGATCGAATAGGCTGCGTCAATCCGGCCGCCCGGAGCGATGATACGGGTGGCCGGCGGTGATGGACCGTGCGCGATAAATCTGCTCGGCGAGCATCGCGCGGACCAGCAGGTGTGGCCAGGTCAGCCGGCCCAGGGACAAGGTAAAGTCAGACCGGGCAATGACAGGCCGGTCCAAACCCTCCGCGCCGCCGATCAGGAAGCAGATCGGACGGGACAGGTTGAGCCTTGATCTCGGCCGGGGAGCCTTTGCCGTCGGCGATTTCGGTCAGCGCCAGAGCGGGCCGGATCCGGGTGCAGTAACGGGAAAACAACTCCGTCTCGGGTCCGCTACGAGAACGACCCACGGCGATGACGCGCATCATCTCAGATCGGCCAACAGTCGAAGCACGGCTTCTTGCTGCCGGTCCACTCCATACCGAGCACCGATCCAGTCGCGATAAAGCCCGGGCCTGGAGGAGCGAATAAGCGCGACGGCGTCGTCGATGCTGGCGAACAGACATTCCTCGGGCCAAAGACGGTTCGCGCCGGGGAAATCATGCACGACGGGGAATGCACCCACGGCCATCGCCTCACCAATGTTCAGTCCGAAGCTTTCATACATGGATGTGGAAAGCAGCACGCCCTTATCCGCATACCAGCCTGGCATATCCGAGATCGGGCCGTCGAACCGTACGACCTCGGCAAGGCGAAGCGATGCCATGAACTGTTTCACATAGCGTGCCGTCCTCAGGTCGGTGAAGGAACCGGCGACATGGACCACATAACGCGGGTCGGCGCGATGCAGGGTGTGTGCGATCTGCAGCAGCAGCATCGGGTTCTTTTTCGGCTCCAGATGCCCAACCCAGGCGACCTGATGCCTGTCCCCCTTGCCTACCGCGAACCGGTCCATGTCGATACCGTTCGGGATGATGTCCGGCCGGACGTGCCCGGCGATCGCCGGATGTCTGGTCAGTAGAACCTCGGTAATATCCTCGCCTACGGTAATCAGCCGATCTACCCGAGACCAATTCACCGTGGACGGGAAGTCGGTTTGCAGCGTCTCAATCGAGTGCAGGCGTAGGACGCATTTTTTATCTGCCAGGCGGCCCGACGTGGTGGCCCAGACCGCATGATCCCAGCACCATTCGAGCCAAACGATATCGGCCCACGCAATCGCGTCAGCCAAGCCCTCCCCTGGGCCTTCACTGAGAAACTTCACGTCGTAGTGCTGCTCCAACGCTGGGATCAGCGGTGCGAGGAACGTATCGTCCCGGCCCTTGACCCGATCAGCCAGCAGCAGATTTGGCATCGACCGTCGGGGACATCTGCGGAGGCTCCGACGACTGCTCACCCGGCGGTGTCGCCTGGTGGCTGTGATAGGCCGCGAGTTGCCGTGCGCTGGGGATCGTACTGGTCACCGCACCGGTATTGTCGTGGAACTGGATCACCTCGATGCCCACGGTCGGATCGAACTGATAACTCGGATTGACGAACAGTTGAACAGGCTTCGGCGCCGCCTTCGCCACCGGCGTCTGGACAGGCGCCGGAGGAGACGTACTTCCCCGCGACAGGGCGGTGTTTTCGCCTGGGCCGACAGAGGATAGACCGGGTTGGATAGACAACTGGTTCGACATGACAGACAGCTATTAAAAAATCGCGGCGTCAGATTGGCGCTGCCAGTCGTTCTACCGCCAAAGTCTTAATATCCAGTTAACGGGCCGCATTACCTGACGAGAACGATGGCCTCGATCTCGACCGAAATGTTTTGCGGCAGGCTGCCCATACCAACGGCGGAACGTGCCGGCCGGCCGTTATCGCCGAATATGGCGACGAGCAGATCGGTACAGCCATTGATGATCTTTGGGTGTTCGATGAAGTTCGGCGCGGCGTTCACCATCCCGAACACTTTCAGAACGGTATCAACCCGATCGATTGTGCCAAGCGCGGCCCGCATGTTGGCGATAAGATTGAGCCCGCAGAGCTTCGCCGCCTCATAGCCCTGATCGATGGTGAGCGCCTGCCCCACTTTGCCCGTGGTCGTGATGCCGTTGGCGGCACGCGGCCCGACGCCGGACAGGAACAGCATGTTGCCGCCGAGCCGCCACGGCACGTAATTGCCAAGCGGTTCGGGAGGCGAGGGAAGGGCAAGGCCCAATCGGGCGAGGTTTTCGGTCGCGGGCATCACCCATTTCCTTTCGTCACGGCAAAGGCGAACCAGGTTCGCCTAGCGCACCGGTGTTGTCAGTTTCGTTACGGTCACAGCCTGGGGAACGGCTCCCTCGTGGCGACCGCCGGTTCGGGTTATAAAGGACAGCCTCGAGAAAATGAGCTCAGGGAGGACGAGCATGACGATCGCCGAAACATTGGCCACGCGCATCGCCGGCGTAAGCTATGACGCGCTTCCGGACGAGGCGCGGCATTGGGCCAAGGTCGCGATCATGGACACGGTCGGATGCATCCTGGCGGGCTCGGATGAGCCGTGCGCTCGGATCGCTGCCCAGGTGGCGGCGATCGGCGGAGCGAATGGGCCCTGTGTGGTATTTGGGACCTCGCGACGGGTTGGGCCGATGGACGCGGCGTCAATCAATGGGACGGCCGCCCATGCCCTGGACTACGACGATTGCAGCGACACTTTGGGTGGACATCCCTCGGCGCCAATACTGCCGGCGTTGTTCGCTCTGGCTGAAACGCGGGGCGCCAACGGACAAGATTTCATCGCCGCTTATGTCGCCGGTTGGGAAACCGAAACCCGCATCGCGCGCGGGGTGAATTTCCACCACTACGAAAAGGGCTGGCATCCGACCGCGACATTGGGAGTGTTCGGCGCGACCGCGGCTTGCGCGAGGCTGCTGGGTCTGCCGATGGAGAAGACAGCGCGGGCGTTGGCTTTGGCGGCGACATTTTCCTCCGGAGTGAAGGCGAATTTCGGGACGATGACGAAACCGCTGCATGTCGGGCAGGCGGCGCGCAACGGGTTGTATGCCGCTTTGCTGGCGTCGGAGGATTTCACCTCCTCAACCGATGCGCTCGAACATCGACAGGGCTTCCTGCGTGTCTTCAACGGCGAGGGCAATTTCACGATCGATCCAATCGTGGCGGAGTGGGGGTCACCGTGGGACATCGTCGACCCCGGCCTGACGATCAAGCAATACCCGTGCTGCGGCAGCACTCACCCCGCGATCGATGCGATGCTGATGCTGGTTCGCGACAATGATCTGACGCCGGCGATGGTGGATCGCATCGAATCGCAGACCCATCCCAGACGTTTCGCGCACACCAATCGGCCCGATCCGCGTGGCGCTCTGGATGCCAAGTTCAGCGTGCAATATTGCCTCGCGCGGGCATTGGTCAGCCGGCAGGTGCTGATCGAGCATTTCGAGGACGGCAGTTACGATGAGCCGGAGGTACGAGCGGTGCTCCAGCGCGTCGTTTCGTCGGCCTGGCCGGAGCGGAAGATGGACCTGTCGGAGCACTTCGGCGCCGATGTGCGGGTCACGCTGACCGATGGCCGCGTGTTGAGCAAATCGGTGGCGCGGCCTTTGGGACGAGGACCGTCCATTCCGTTGCCGCCGGAATTGCTGCGCGGCAAATTCATCGATTGCGCGCAACGGGCTCTGTCGGCCGAGGCGGCGCGCCGCTTGCACGGACTTCTGGATACGCTCGAAACCGTCAACCAAATTCGCGTATTGACCGAGGCGACGATCCCTCGGACGGCACTGGCGGCGGATTAAAACTGGCCTCCGAATGACTGGCTTTTCGGCACAGTCGTTGACAACGTCATGGCCGGCCACTGAGCCGGCCA
>JBEKGV010000157.1:0-7855 GCA_050012615.1 Acetobacteraceae bacterium
GCGTCCTCGGGCAACGCCACGTCGACTGATCCGCAATCGCCGCTTCACGAACGTCAGCGCGCGGCGGTCGTCTCGTGCGTCAGCGCGCGGCGGTGGTCTCGTGCGTCAGCGCGCGGCGGTGGTCTCGTGCGTCAGCGCGCGGCGGTCGTCTCGTGCGGCGTCGTGCGAGGCGCGGCCTCACCGGCCGGGCCGGAAATCGAGCCGCCTGGCTTGGTCGCGCTGTCCTCCATGGAGACGTCGTCGGGCTCCGCCATGTTCTTCTTGAACGACTTGATGCCTTTGGCGAAATCACCCATCAGGCTGCTAACCTTGCCGCCGCCGAACAGCAGCAACACGACCAGCAGCACAACCATCCAGTGCCAGATGCTGAAGCTGCCCATTCAATCCTCCGTCAACCGGGCTCCCCGGTTCTGGTTTCCGCCAGCCGGTTCGGCCACACATGGCCCGGCCCGCGCCGGGATGCAAGCAGTCTCGTGCGCCAACCCCGCGGCGACCGTTTGCTGTCGCGTCGATGAAAGGATATCGTCCTGCCGGAGGCACATCCCGGCCACCTGCAATAACGCCGGGAACGCTTCCAAGGGAGGGCGTCGCGGTGAACACCGCCGTCGCGCCCCGTTGCAACAGGGTGGTCTGGCTGGAGGTCCGGAACGGACCACCCGCGAGCGGAAAGGCGACAAGACGATGCCCACAGGCACCGTGAAATGGTTTAACGCGACCAAAGGCTACGGCTTCATCGGCCCGGAAACGGGGGGAAAGGACATCTTCGTCCACATCAGCGCCGTCCAGAAGGCAGGCTTGCGAACGCTCAACGAGGGCCAAAAGCTCGCGTTTGAGGTCGAGCAGCAAGCCAACGGACGCGCTGCCGCGGTGAATCTGGCCGAGACGGCCTGACCGCGGACGGCGATGCCCAGGGGGTAGCCTCTCCGGGATGGTTATTTCCGAGGGGGATCGTTTTTTCCTGGGTTTCCTTAAGCGGGGGAGGCCTGCCGATTGGCTTGGCCCCGGCCTGGCGATCACGTGCCTGCCATGGGAGGATCCCACCTTTGGGAATTCATGGCACCGAGCGTGGAGCAGGCATGCGGCAATGCGCGCGTGCGCGGGGCTTGCATGACTCGCATGCGTCAATTAGGCAGGCAGCGTAATGAGGGCGGGACGCGATGAGTCAAACCCTGGAACAACGCGTCCGCTCGCGGCGACTGCCAGGCGCAACACCTGAAGTCGCTCTCGATGCCGCCGCGATCCGGGATGCATACCGGCGGTGGGCCACTGTCTATGACCTGCTGTTCGGCGGAGTATCCTCGGTCGCGCGCAAACGCGCGGCGGCGCTGGTCAACCGGTTGCCTGGACGGAACGTGCTGGAGGTTGGCGTCGGTACTGGGCTGGCACTGCCACGCTATGCACCGGACAAGCGAATCGTCGGGATCGATTTATCGGCTGACATGCTGGCGCTCGCGCGCCGCCGGGTCGTGGCCCTTGGATTGCGCAACGTCGAAGGCTTGCTGGAAATGGACGCCGAGGCGACCGAATTCGCTGACGGCCAGTTCGACACGGCGGTGGCGATGTTCGTGGCCTCGGTGGTGCCTAATCCTCGACGGTTGCTGGCCGAACTCCGGCGCGTCGTGCGGCCGGGCGGCAACATCCTGTTCGTCAATCACTTCGCCGCCCAGGGCGGTCCAAGATGGTGGATCGAACGAGCGATGGCGCCAATGTCGCGGCGACTGGGCTGGCATCCGGATTTCCCGATGCAGGCGCTGTTCGAGCCCGAGGAAATCGCCACGATCGACCAAGGGCCGACGCCGCCATTCGGGATTTTCACCCACGTACGGTTGCACAACTAAGGCAGCGCCAATCCGTCGAGATGGAGCAATGCTCGCTCCTCGCTTGACACCGGCCAGGAGGCGCGTCCGTTTCGCCCCTGGTCCCGCAATCAGCGCGATCGCGTATCGAGCACCAAATCGGCGACCGGCGAACCCAGCTCATGCCGCGACGCATAGCGCCGGAGCAGCTTCAACAAACTCGATTTCGCGAGCGGCGTTCCCGCCCGTGACTTCGCCAGCAGTCGCGGATCGACATCGAGCGCACGCGCCGCGTCCGAATCGCTCTCATAATGCCTCGCGACCAGAGCCGGCCACTCCCGGCAAACAAACCAGGCGCGGTCTTTCTTTTTGCTCATTTCAACTCTACCTCAATGATTTATCCATATGTACCGGGCACGGTCGGGTCGGCGGCGGCGCTTTACGCGGCCCGGGTGGTAGTTCCCGCCGGTGGCCGGTCGTTTCCGTCCGCGCGGTCGACGATCCGCGCGGCGAAGCCGAAGTCGCGCAGACACGCAACCGCGATCTCCGCCTCGTCGCGTGTCAATCGGCGGACCCATGTGCCGCTCGTCATGCTGCGCTGGACCATGAGACCCATGCTTTCAGCCGCTGCTTGCGCGTTCGCGGGAATCGCCATGTCGACGAGATCAGTCATTTCGATCTCCCCGTATGAAAAGTAGGAACAGAATCCAGCTACGTCGCCGAACCGGCCGCGACATCGCCGCTCGACCGCGAACAGTTCTGAACGCATACGAAATAAGGCGATGACGCCATATAAAATCCATTTAAATCGGCGCGTGACGCGCGCGAATCCGAATTGCTCCACGCAGCCGTTTGCCGCGTATCCAGGCCGCCCGTGACAGATCGGGACCAGGCGCTATAACCCCCATACCGATCACGACGGCCACGGATCACACAAGGAACACCGCGATGACAACCCGGTCCTGGGACAAGTCCCGCATGCCCTCCCGCCACGTCACAGTGGGTCCCGGCCGCGCGCCGCACCGGTCTTATTATTACGCGATGGGCCTGACCGAGGATGAGATCGACCAGCCCTTTGTCGGCGTCGCCACCTGCTGGAATGAAGCCGCGCCGTGCAACATCGCGCTCAGCCGTCAGGCGCAGTCGGTAAAAAAGGGCGTGTCGGAGACAGGTGGCACACCGCGCGAGTTCACCACGATCACAGTCACCGATGGCATCGCGATGGGCCATCAGGGGATGAAGTCCTCGCTGGTGTCGCGCGACCTGATCGCTGACTCGGTGGAACTGACCATGCGTGGTCATTGCTATGACGCGTTGGTCGGCCTGGCGGGCTGCGACAAGTCGCTGCCCGGCATGATGATGGCGATGCTGCGCCTGAACGTGCCGAGCGTGTTCATGTATGGCGGCTCCATCCTGCCCGGCAAGTTCAAAGGCCGCGACGTGACCGTGGTCGACGTGTTCGAGGCGGTGGGCATGCATTCCGCCGGCAACATGTCGGACGAGGACCTGCACGAACTCGAATGCGCCGCCTGCCCTTCCGCCGGCGCCTGCGGCGGTCAGTTCACCGCCAACACGATGGCAATGGTCAGCGAGGCGATCGGCCTGGCGCTGCCCGGCTCAGCCGGTTCGCCCGCGCCCTACGAAGAACGCGATCGGTTCGCGGTCGAATCGGGTCGCGCGGTGATGGCTTTGCTCGAAAGCAGGCTGCGCCCGCGCGACATCGTCACGCGCGAGGCACTTGAAAACGCGGCCGTGGTCGTCGGCGCGACCGGCGGATCCACCAATGGCGCGCTGCATTTGCCGGCGATCGCGCATGAGGCTGGCATTCGTTTCACCATGGACGACGTGGTTGAGATCATGCGCCGCACGCCGTACATCGCCGACCTCAAGCCGAGCGGCAAATATGTGGCCTTCGACGTGCATCGCATCGGCGGCATTCCCGTCGTGCTGAAGGCCTTGCTCGACGGAGGACTGCTGCACGGCGACTGCATGACCGTGACCGGGAAGACCATGGCGGAGAACCTGAAAGACGTCGTGTTCCCGACCGATCAGGACGTGATTTATCCGGTGTCGAAGCCGATCTCTCACACCGGCGGCGTGGTTGGGTTGAAGGGCAACCTGGCGCCCGACGGAGCGATCGTGAAAATCGCCGGCATGGACGAATTGCGCTTCGAAGGCACCGCTTTGTGCTTCGATTCCGAGGAAGAAGCGTTCGAAGCGGTCCGCCTGCGCGCTTACAAACCCGGCGACGTCATCGTCGTGCGCTACGAGGGTCCGAAGGGCGGCCCAGGGATGCGGGAGATGCTGTCGACGACGGCGGCGATCTACGGCCAGAGCGAGCACAAGGGCAAGGAGGTGGCACTGATCACCGACGGTCGTTTCTCTGGCGCGACAAGAGGCTTCTGTGTCGGCCATGTAGGACCGGAGGCCGCTGTCGGCGGGCCGATCGCGTTGCTGAAAAACGGCGATCGCATCGTCATCGATGCGGCGGCCGGCACGATCGATGTCATGCTGTCGGATGCGGAACTGGCCACGCGTCGCGCCGCCTGGCAGCCGCGCTGCACCGACTACAATTCAGGCGCGATCTGGAAATACGCCCAATTGGTCGGACCGGCGCATCTGGGCGCATTGACGCATCCGGGAGCCGAGGCTGAATCCCATTGCTACGCGGATATCTGACCCGAGGTGCCGCGCGGTACCTCGGGTTGGATCTGTCCTGAGTGAAGTTGCATCGGCCGAGGTGGAACACGCCCGGCGTCGTCGCTCGGCCGGGATGATTTCGAACCTCACAGTCTGGTACAACACCAAATGCCCGGTCTGTAGCGCCGGCATCAACTGGCAACGAAGCCGTCTGGTGCGCGCCGCCCGATCAGGCGCGATCGAGTTCCGCGACATTAATCTCGAACCTGATGCGCTGTCGCGCTTTGATGCACAGGTGAGCGACGTGCGTCGCCGGCTTCATGCCGTTGATGACGAAGGCCGGCTCTATGTTGGCATCGATTGCGCGATCGAGATCTGGCGCCGAACCCCAGGCGACGTCTGGCTTGCACGAGCCGTGAGCGCACCTGGCCTTCTTCAAATCGCGCGCTTTGGATACGATCGATTCGCGGATTTGCTTTATGCGTGGAACCGCCGGCGGCGGCACTGGTAAGAGCACCGTCAAGTCCCGCGATCCGTCCTGGAGCACGCACAGACCGATGCCTCAATTATCGGGAGTATGTCGCGGGCTCAGGCGAGCAAACCGCTGCAAGCAAGTAAGGTTTTCAACACGGAGGAAACCGGGAGTGCACACTGAGTCTCACGGAGAAGAAAATATGGCGCTACGCGCGGTGCGTATACGGACAGCGCGCGAAGCGCCCATAATTCTTACTGCTCCGTGGCCCTCCGTGCGTTCTCCCTGCTTCTCCGTGTTGAAAACGCTTACTTGCTTGCGGAGTTTCCGCATCCAGAATCGTCATTATTTAACGATTCCACACGGCATGTGGCCCCGATGCCGAACCATCGAACAAACACCCGAGGTTAATCGACTTCGCTGACGGATTTAAAAATGGACGAAGCCCGCAACGCCCAAACCGGGCCACGATCTCGCGGAAATACTATTCCAGTTCGACCACCACCGGCACGTGATCCGACGGTTGAGCCTGATTGCGCTCCTCGCGATCCGGCTCGGCCGCGGTCAGGCGCTCGGCGACGGTGGGCGACAGCAGCGCGTGATCGATGCGCAGACCGCTGTCACGCTCCCACGCTCCGCCCTGGTAGTCCCAGAATGTGAACACCCGCCCGTGCGGACGCACCGCCCGGATCGCGTCGGTCAGCCCCATCCACAACAGCCGTCGATACCGGGCGCGCGTCTCCGGCCGCACCAGCGCATCGCCGGGGGACAACGCGCCAGGAGCAAGATCCTCGTCGGTGGGACAAACGTTGAAGTCGCCCGTGATCACCAGCGGAACGTCCGCCTCAAGTAACGTTTGCGCACGCTCGGCGAGCCGGTCCATCCACGCCAACTTGTAGGCATAGCCTTCGTCGCCGCGCGAATTGCCGTTCGGCAGATAAATTCCGATCACCGTCAGGCCCGCCGCCTCGACCTCGATGTACCGCGACTGAGCGTCATCGTCCGGCAGGCCGGGCAGCGTGCGATGCACCACCTGAAACGGCACGCGCGACAGCACGGCGACGCCGTTATAGGCTTTCTGACCAACCGCGTCCGCCCTGTAACCGACGCCCTGAAACGTCAAAGCCGGAAACGCCGCGGTCTCGCACTTGATCTCCTGCAGGAACAGCAGGTCGGGCCGCACCTGTTCCAGCCACCGCTTCACATGGCCTTCCCGCTGCCGGATCGAGTTGACGTTCCAGGTGGCGATCTTCATGCGCCCATCAGTGCCATCTCCGTGCGCGAGCGTCAAAGCCCGTCGCGCGAGCGTCACAGCCAGCCGCGCGAGCGTCACAGCCCGCCGCGCAGCGTTACAACCCGCCGCGCAGCGTTACAACCCGCCGCGCAGCGTTACAACAGTGAGCGCATTTCTTTCATCTCGCCCGTTTCCATATCCGACACCGCCCACCAGACCATTCCGTCCTTGGTCCACGACAACACGTTCAACCCGTCCAACTGGGCTGGCGCGCTCAGGGTGGGCGATGCCGCGTTCTCCGGCCAGACGAACACACTGATCGTGTGCAGGCCATGGCGGTAGACCAGCGTCGCGACCCGATGTCCGTCCACGTAATCCAACCGGCCGCCGACGAGCGGAAATCCCTCGGCCGCGAGGTCCTTCACCGGCGGCGCGAACTCCACCTTGCCATTGAACCAAGGGCGCACGGTGTGACTGTCGCTGGAGGTCACCTGGATTGGACTGTCCTGCAGTAACGATCTGACATGCGCCGCGACGACGTCGTGCTCCGTGGTCGAAACCGCGTCGGGCCGATGCACCACGGCCCAGGTGCCGAAGACGGAAAGCAGGCAGACGGCGGCGAGCGAGGCGGCCTGCTGAACGAAGCCGCTCCACCTCCGGCGGCCGGTGAAGGGGATTATGTGCTGGCCACGTTCGTCGGCATCCCGCTCTTCCGCGAGCGACACCCTGATCCTCTCCTCGAGACCTGGAGGCGCCGGCTCGCGTCCTAAAAGCGACATTTGGCTCATGATCATCCGCAGGTCGGTGACGTAACCGTGACACGCCTCGCAGTGCGCCTCGTGTTCGGCGACCGCGTTGGCACGTGCCTCGGACAATTCGTTATCCAGCCAGGCGCTCGCAAGGTCCTGGACCTCCTCACACCGCATGTTTGCCATTCTCCTGAGCCAGATCCTTGAAGCGAAGCCGAAGTTCCGCCCGCGCACGGGACAGGCGCGACATTACCGTGCCCTGGGGGACGCCCAGTACGGTGGCGATTTCGGCGTATGACATCTCCTCGATCTCCCGCAGCACCAGCACCTCGCGGAACAGCGGGGTCAGGGCGTCCAGCGCGCGGGTCAACAGAGCGCGGTCCCCCGCTTCGATCAGCCGTGTCTCCGCCGACGGCTCGCCGGAGGGAATATCCATCACCCCCGGCTCATCCTGATCCGGACGCGCATAGGCAGCCTCGATCGGGATCACGTTGTTGGTGAAGCGACGCCGGACCGCGAGCGCGCGCCACGCGACATTGCGCACGATCGCGAGCAGCCACGGCCGCATCGCCTCGCCGCGAAATCCGTCAAATCCGCGCAATGCCCGGATATAGGCGTCCTGCACCACGTCCTCGGCATCGGCGCGGTCGCGCATGAGCCAGAACGCCAGCGAATACGCCGCGTCGAGATGCGGAAGCGCCTGCTGCTCGAAACCTTTGGGTGCGCGCAAGGGTCCCTCGGAGGTCAAACGGATCATCAGGACAGGAGATACTTCGGCACGGCGCTTTATTCCCGAGGCCCGGGATTTTCCCGCGTCCTCGTGTCGCCGTCACGGGCTACCCCGCGTGGATTCGGAAACCGGCGATCGTATCGTCATAATGACAACCGCCCGGTGGGGCTACTCACGTGTGGGGCTACTCACGTTGACAGTTCGTGCGGCCAGTGGTGTCTGTGCCCAACGTTC
>JBEKGV010000158.1:0-7840 GCA_050012615.1 Acetobacteraceae bacterium
CGTATGCGCCTGAAGCGGGATCTACTCGATCTTCTGGCCGAGCGGGCCACGTTCGCGCCGCCCGAGGTGCTGGTCGACCAGGAATTCGAGCAGATCTGGAAGAACCTCGAAGCCGGCCGCGCCAACGGCTCGATGGACGAGGACGACAAGGCGAAGAGCGAGGACCAACTGCGCGAAGACTATCGGACCATCGCCAATCGCCGAGTCCGTCTCGGTTTGATGCTGGGTGAGATCGGGCGGGTGAACCAGATCGTCGTCACGCCGGAAGAGGTGAACGCCGCCATGCGGGCCGAGGCTGCCCGGTACCCCGGCCGCGAAGCGCAGATGATCGAGTTCTACCGGAGCTACCCGGCCGCGATCGACTCGCTGCGCGGCCCGATCTTCGAGGACAAGGTCGTCGATTACGTTCTGGACTCGGCACAGGTGACGGACGTCGAAGTCTCCGCGGAGGAACTGGATCGGGATCCGGACGAGGCGAAGCCGGCGGAAGCCTCGGCCGCCACACCGTCCGGCGAGGAGACGGCGACCCAGGTCGAGGGGACCCCCGAGGCAGCGGCGCCGGATGCCGGCGGAGCGGAAACCACGGCGACCTGACAGATTGCTGGAAATTTTCCGCAATCGGTCTATTTTATGTCGACGCCGCGTTACCGGCGCCCGTCCCCGTGCCGCTCTCGTGCCTCCCCTCGGTGAATGCAAACTGAAAGCGAACCCATGACTGATCGTGACCCGGTCGAAATCTACGCCAATAACCTGGTGCCAATGGTGGTCGAGCAGACCGCTCGCGGCGAACGAGCTTTCGATATCTATTCGCGGCTCTTGAAGGAAAGAATCATTTTCCTGACGGGTGCGGTCTACGATCAGGTCGGCGCGCTGATTTGCGCTCAGTTGCTGTTCCTCGAATCGGACAACCCCAGCAAAGATATTTCTTTTTATATCAACAGCCCAGGGGGCGTTGTTTCGGCGGGGCTCGCGATCTACGACACGATGCAGTACATCCGCAGTCCGGTCAGCACGGTTTGCATCGGTCAGGCTGCCTCGATGGGTAGTCTGCTTTTGGCGGCCGGTGCCAAGGACAAGCGGTTCGCGCTGCCCAACGCCCGGATCATGGTGCACCAGCCGTCCGGCGGCGCTCAGGGCCAGGCGACCGATATCGAAATCCAGGCCCGCGAGATCCTGACGCTGCGGCAACGGCTGAACGAGATCTACGTCCGGCACACCGGCCAACCGATCGAGGCGATCGAAAGGCGGCTGGAACGGGACTCCTATATGTCTGCCATGGAGGCCAAGGAGTTCGGGCTGGTCGATGAGGTCATCGAGAACCGCCCTGGCATGCCGTCGGACTCCAATTCTGGCTGACCAAGGCGGCGTTCCAAATATGGCACGGTGGCGAAATATCGCCCCCCGATGGCGTCTCGCCCCGTGAAAACCGCGGACTCTTCATCTTTTGCAAGGAACTCCGTGGTTGTATGACGATCTGGCTGCCACCTATGTGACACCTACATGTCATTGGGCGGGCTCCGTCCTTGTCGCGGCCCGTGCGGCGAGTCTAGTATCCAGAGGTGTGGTGCCCCTGCATCCGGGGGAGGAGTGCTCATGAGCAAGTCCGGCGATTCGAAGAATACCCTGTACTGCTCATTCTGCGGCAAGTCGCAGCATGAGGTTCGCAAGCTGATCGCTGGGCCGACCGTGTTCATCTGCGATGAGTGCGTCGAACTTTGCATGGATATCATCCGCGAGGAGCACAAGACGCATCTCGTCAAGTCCCGCGACGGCGTCCCGACCCCGCGTGAGATCTGCAAGGTGCTCGACGATTACGTGATCGGGCAGGACCACGCCAAGAAGGTTCTCTCGGTCGCTGTTCACAATCATTACAAGCGCCTGGCGCACGGCCAGAAGAACAACGACATCGAGATCGCCAAGTCCAACATCCTGCTGGTCGGCCCGACCGGCTCGGGCAAGACCCTGCTGGCACAGACTCTGGCGCGGATTCTCGACGTGCCGTTCACCATGGCGGATGCCACGACGCTGACCGAGGCCGGCTATGTCGGCGAGGACGTCGAGAACATCATCCTGAAGCTGCTGCAATCGGCCGATTACAATGTGGAGCGGGCGCAGCGCGGCATTGTCTACATCGATGAGGTCGACAAGATCTCCCGCAAGTCCGACAACCCGTCGATCACGCGTGACGTGAGCGGCGAGGGCGTGCAGCAAGCCTTGCTGAAGATCATGGAGGGCACCGTCGCTTCCGTCCCGCCGCAGGGCGGCCGCAAGCATCCTCAGCAGGAATTCCTCCAGGTCGACACGACGAATATCCTGTTCATCTGCGGCGGCGCTTTCTCCGGGCTGGAGCGGATCATTTCCGCCCGCGGCAAAGGGTCGGGAATTGGCTACGGCGCCGAGGTCCGCTCGTCCGATGAGCGGCGCATGGGAGCGATCCTGCGCGAGGTGGAGCCCGAGGATCTGCTGAAATTCGGCCTGATCCCGGAGTTCATCGGCCGGCTTCCGGTGGTCGCGACGCTCGACGACCTCGACGAGAACACTCTGATGGAGATCCTGACCCGGCCGAAGAACGCTCTGATCAAGCAGTATGGCCGTCTGTTCGAAATGGAAGGGATCAAGTTGTCCTTCACGGAGGACGCGTTGAAATCGGTCGCCCACAGGGCTATCGCCCGCAAGACCGGTGCACGCGGCCTACGTTCGATCATGGAGCAGATCCTGCTCAACACGATGTTCGACCTTCCCGGTTTGGATGGAGTAGAAGAAGTGGTAGTCAATCGGGAAGTGGCGGAATCGCGGGCCAATCCGTTGTATATTCATGGGAAGGAACGGGCGGAGAGCAGCGCCTGATCGATTTGTGTCGCGGGACACGTACTGCTTTGGGCATCCCCCGTTTTACCAGCGTCATCCCGATGCCCTCCACCGTCATCCCCCGGCTTGTCCAGGGGACCTGTCGAGGCAGACGTTTGGAGCGGGTCCCCCGGACAAGCCGGGTGATGACGACGGAGCGGACGGCCTCGGGGAGCCAACTTCACTGGGCCACCTGTCAAGATCTTGCATGGAGGTGGCGTGGTGCCGATATTTCGAGCCGATCGCATTCGCGGTGAACCGAGGAAAGCGTCTTCCGTGCCATTCACGGGCGGCCGGGCGCTGACCGTCCAACAGGAGGTCGAACGATGACGGATCAAATAGAGCCAGGGGCCGACCGAGGCAGCGAACGTTCCGCTGTCCACGGGAAGGGCGATGTCATGGCGGTGCTGCCGCTGCGCGATATCGTGGTTTTCCCCCATATGATTGTCCCGCTGTTCGTCGGGCGCGAGAAATCGGTTCGCGCTCTGGAAGCGGTCATGAAGGACGACAAGCAGATTTTGCTCGTCGCGCAACGCAACGCCACGCAGGACGACCCGTCGGTCGATGATATCTACCGGCTTGGCACCGTCTCCACGATTCTGCAGTTGCTGAAACTGCCGGACGGCACGGTGAAAGTACTGGTCGAGGGCGGCCGTCGCGCCAAGATCACCAGCTTCAAGGAGACCGAGGCGTATTTCGAGGCGTCGGTCGAAACCGTCCCGGACGTGCCGGGCGACAAGAAAAGCCTCGACGCGCTCAGCCGCTCGGTGGTTTCGCAATTCGAACAATACATCAAGCTGAACAAGAAGATCGCGCCCGAAGTGCTGGTTTCACTCAACCAGATCGAGGAGCCGTCGAAGCTCGCCGATACGGTCGCCAGCCATCTCAATCTGAAAATCCCCGAGAAGCAGGAATTGCTCGAACTGCATCGTATCAGCGACCGGCTGGAAAAAGCCTTCGCTCACATGGAGAGCGAGATCGGCGTGCTGCAGGTCGAGAAGAAGATCCGCGGCCGGGTGAAGCGGCAGATGGAGAAGACCCAGCGCGAGTACTATCTGAATGAGCAGTTGAAGGCCATTCAGAAGGAACTCGGCGAGGGCGAGGACGGCACCGACGAAAACGCCGAACTCGAAGAGAAGATCAAGAAGACCAGACTGTCGAAGGAAGCGCGCGAAAAGGCGGTGGCGGAGCTCAAGAAGCTGCGCACGATGTCGCCGATGAGCGCCGAGGCGACGGTCGTTCGCAACTACCTGCAATGGATCCTGTCGATCCCGTGGAAGAAGCGCAGCAAGGTCCGCAACGACGTGGTCGCGGCCGAGAAAATCCTCAACGAGGACCATTTCGGCCTGGACAAGGTGAAAGAGCGCATCATCGAGTATCTGGCGGTGCAGGCTCGTAGTCCGAAAGTCCGCGGTCCGATCCTCTGCCTCGTCGGGCCGCCCGGCGTCGGCAAGACTTCGCTCGGCAAGTCGATCGCCCGCGCCACCGGACGCAACTTCGTACGCATGTCGCTTGGCGGCGTGCGCGACGAAGCGGAGATCCGCGGTCACCGCCGGACTTACATCGGCTCCATGCCCGGCAAGGTCATTCAGGGCATGAAGAAGGCCAAGACGTCGAATCCTCTGTTCCTGCTGGATGAGGTCGACAAACTTGGCGCCGACTGGCGCGGCGATCCGTCGTCGGCGTTGCTTGAAGTGCTGGATCCCGAACAGAACAGCACGTTCGCCGATCACTACCTCGAGGTCGACTACGACCTTTCCGACGTGATGTTCGTCACCACCGCCAACAGCCTGCGCATGCCGCAACCGTTGATGGACCGGATGGAGATCATTCGCATTCCCGGTTACACCGAGGATGAGAAGGTCGAAATCGCGAAGCGCCACCTCATTCCCAAACAGGCCGAAGCCCATGGTCTGAAAAAGAATGAGTGGGACATCACCGACGACGCGCTGCGTGAACTGATCCGTTACTACACGCGGGAAGCCGGGGTGCGGAATCTTGAGCGCGAACTCGCCAATCTGGCGCGCAAATCGGTGAAGGAGATCGTCACCAAGAAGGTCGACCGGATGTCCATCGACATGGACAATGTCGACACATTCGCCGGGGTGAAGAAGTTCCGCTATGGCGAGACCGAGGCCGAGGACATGGTCGGTGTGGTCACCGGTCTGGCCTGGACCGAGGTCGGCGGCGAAATCCTGACGATCGAATCGGTCATTTTGCCCGGCAAAGGCAATATCAAGCACACCGGTAAACTTGGCGATGTGATGCAGGAAAGTGTGTCGGCCGCGCTCAGCTATGTGCGCAGCCGGTCGATACGGTTTGGCATTCCTCCGACTTTGTTCGAAAAGCGCGATATCCACGTCCACGTGCCCGAGGGTGCGACACCGAAGGACGGTCCGTCCGCCGGCATCGCGATGGCGACCTCGATCGTTTCGGTTCTGACTGGCATCCCGGTTCGCCGCGATGTCGCGATGACCGGCGAAATCACGTTGCGCGGACGGGTGCTGCCGATCGGCGGCCTCAAGGAGAAGCTGCTGGCAGCACTTCGCGCCGGGATCAAGACCGTGTTCATTCCGAAGGAGAACGAAAAGGACCTGGCCGAGATCCCGGATAACGTGAAGAACAGCCTGATCCTGATCCCGGTCTCCGACGTCGATGAGGTCATCGCCAGGGCGCTCGTGCGTGCGCCGGTGGCGATCGAGTGGGAGGAGCCGCCGGAGATCCCTCCGGTACCGCCGAAGGCGCAGCAGGTAGGCGCGACTTTGGCGCACTGATTTCACGCGATAACCGTCCCTCTCGTGCCCAGGGAGGGGCGGGGCGCGGGTTCGCGCCTGTTTGGACCCAGAACCAGCGATGGGGGGTCCACTGATGGGTGGATCGTTATGTACGAAGGGGAATCGCTCAGTGAACAAAAATGACCTTATCGCGGCGGTCGCTGACAGCACCGAGTTGACACGATCCAAGGCCGGGGACGCCGTGGACGCCGTGCTGAGCGCGATCACCGCCGCGCTGAAGCGGAAGGACGAGGTCCGGCTGGCGGGCTTCGGTACTTTGGTGGCCGCGGAGCGCAAGGCCAGCACGGGCCGCAATCCTCGCACCGGCGAGGAAATGCAGATCCCTGCTTCCACAACCGTCCGCTTCAAGGTCGGCAAGGGATTGAAGGATACCGTCAACTAGTACCCACCATGGCGACGGCGTGAGTCGTTGTCGTTACACCGTCATGGCCGGGCGTCGTTACACCGTCATGGCCGGGCCTGACCCGGCCATCTTTCGCGGCACCGCGTTGGAAGAATTGTCGGATCAGGCCTGGCCATGACGCGGGGATGTGTCGGGCTTAAACGATTCGCGGCGCTGGTGTGCGCAACCAACGCGAGATTCATGCTGATTGAAGCGGAGTTGACGCCTGTCGCGATGGAACCAGGCGCGCTATGCTGCGGCTCATCGGAAGGCGGTTAGCTCAGCGGTAGAGCATCTCGTTTACACCGAGAGGGTCGGCGGTTCGAACCCGTCACCGCCTACCAAAAACCCGATTTTAGCGTGCCGGAGACGTGCCGTCGCGCGCTTGACGCATACGGTCTCGCGGCCTAAAGCCTCGCGTCCGCCAAAGCGGGAGTAGCTCAGTTGGTTAGAGCGCCGGCCTGTCACGCCGGAGGTCGCGGGTTCGAGCCCCGTCTCTCGCGCCAGCGTATAAAATTCGGGCTTGACCGGCTCGGGCGTGACTGCCACGGCTTCCTGTATGTGGTCTGGCGTTTTTCGTTACGCGACTCGATGCTTATTGGCCATTGGGGTGGTGATCGCCGCGAGTGAGTCGAACGTGGTTCGTGCGGTCCAACCCGTCGCCCAGGATAGCGCTGACGTGCGGTCCAAGGACAAGCACCCCGCGAAAGTGACCGGGAAACTGCCCGCGAGTGTGGAAGCGCGAAAGGGCGCCAAAGCCGGGGAGCAGAAGGGCCATCCACCGCCGCCGGTTGCCGTCCTGCCGCCGCCGCCAGTCGCGCCGCCACCGCCGCCTGTGCCGCAAGTGGCGGAGACCGGGGAGCCGATTGCGAAAATCCCTCGTTTCGCCGCGCTCAAGACCGACGAGACCAACATGCGGAAGGGCCCCGGACAGCGCTATCCCATCGACTGGGTCTATGAGCGCCGCGATCTGCCGGTGGAGGTCGAGCGAGAGTACGACGTTTGGCGGTACGTCCGTGATGCGGAAGGCGTGCAAGGGTGGGTCCATCAGGTCACGCTCAGCGATCGGCGGACGTTCATGATCCAGAACCAGGATGCGACATTGCGGGGCGCCGCGAATGACACGGCCGCTCCTGTCGCGGTGCTCAAGGCCGGGGTGATCGGCCGGCTTCGCGAATGCGACGCGGGTTCGAAATGGTGCGAGGTCCAGGTTGGCGGCTATAAGGGGTATCTACGGCGCGACCAGCTCTGGGGCTTGCTGCCGGATGAGGTGCTGGCTCCGTCCTAAGCCTGAGCAACGGGCGTCGCATTGCCCCGAGTTGGCGGTCGCCTTATGCCATGACGGGTTTGAAAGGCCGTACGTTATAACTTCCGAGCAGAGGCGGCGATGCACATGGACCTGAAAGAGCACATCAGAGGCATCCCGGATTTTCCGAAGCCCGGGATCCTGTTTTACGACATCTCGACGCTGCTCAGGGACGCCGACGCATGGCAGGTCGCGATGGGCCGGATGGCGCGCGCTGTGCGGCCGCACCTGCCGGACCTCGTGGCGGGTATCGAGAGCCGCGGCTTTCTGGTCGCCGCCCCGCTGGCGCTGAAGCTTGGGTGCGGCTTCATCATGATCCGCAAGCGCGGCAAGCTGCCAGGCGCCACGGTCGGCGTGAACTACGCCCTGGAGTACGGCGAGGACCGGGTGGAAATCCAGGCGGACGCCGTCTCCCCCGGTCAGCGGGTCGTCGTGGTGGACGATTTGCTGGCAACCGGCGGCACTGCCGCCGCCGGGATCAGGTTGTTGCGCGAACAGGGTGCCATCGTC
>JBEKGV010000159.1:0-7837 GCA_050012615.1 Acetobacteraceae bacterium
GACAAAAGAACGCCCAATACCTCTTTGCTCCTGCCATGCATCACGAAGCATGTGCCGGTAGCGGCAGCGCCAGTGAGCAGGCGCCGAAGCATAATGGTTTCCGCGCCGGACGCCTCCACGAGCGAAACGTTCGTTATATCCGGGGTCGCGGAAATTATTTTGAAACTTCGCGAAGTCTGGTCCATTTCGGTCGTTCGGAATACCGGCGTCGGAAACCAACCATGGCGCTTTGCGATCCAAACCGCGCAAAAAGTCTCGCAGGCCAGCGCCGGGATGATCCACTCCCCCCCTTTCCCAAGGCCAGCGACGCCAATGAAGGCCTGCCCGGCGAACAGAGCAACCATGACATAAACAGCAAAACGACCGACCAGCCACCTTAGCAGTCCGGACGAGAGGAGGACTTCTCCGCATGTCGTGATCATAGCGGTCGCTTTCCGGTCAGAACGCCAATCATCTCCCATAACCCATAAACGGCAATCACCAACACCATTGAAAGATCGACAGTCTGAAAGAGATATTCAAGCGGCCAATGTCCGTAAACGAGCATCGCCTGCCCATGCCCGAGAGCCTCTATCAGCTGCTCCAGGCCCCACATACAGATGACAGTCACAGCCCCAAGGCACGCATGGCCTACCATGACGACGGCAGCGTCCTATACGCGAGTCGCATACCGTACATATTTCTCCATTTCCATCGCCGCGCGCACCTCGGGACACTCGCACCATCAGGATAGCCAGCGTCCTCACCAATGGGCACTCTATTTCATGCCGGCAGGCGGTTGGGATCGTGCGGTCCAACGGTGCACGGGCCATTCCCTGCCCGGCGCGAAGCTTGAAGAACCTGGGAACGTCGCTGCCCAGGGTTCAGATATGCAACGCCCGGCCTTCAACCGCCAGCGCCGCTTCCTTCACGGCCTCACTCAGGCTGGGATGGGCGTGACAGGTGCGCGCCACGTCCTCTGCCGAGGCGCCGAACTCCATGGCGATTGCCAGTTCCGCGATGAGCGTGCCGCCATCGGGACCGATGATATGCGCGCCGAGCAGCCGATCGGTGGTTTTGTCCGCCAGCAGCTTCACGAAGCCGTCGGTATCGCCCATCGCGCGCGCTCGGCCGTTGGCGGTGAACGGGAATTTGCCGACATTGTAGGCGATGCCGGCGGCTTTGAGGTCCTCCTCGGTCTGGCCGACGGAGGCGATTTCGGGCCAGGTGTAGACCACGGCCGGAATGACGGCGTAGTTCACGTGCCCCGCTTTGCCGGCGAGGCGTTCGGCCAGGGCGACACCCTCATCCTCGGCTTTGTGGGCAAGCATCGGGCCGGAGATCGCGTCGCCGATGGCGTAGATGCCGGGAATGTTGGTGGCGTAATGATCGCCGGTGCGGACGCGACCGCGTTCGTCCAGGGCGACGCCTGTTTCCTTTAGCCCCAGGCCTTCGACATACGGACGGCGGCCGACGGCGAGCAACACCACGTCGGCGGCGATCTGTTCGGCGGCACCGCCATTGACGGGCTCGACCGCCAGGATCACGCCGTCATCGCCGGAGGCCGCGCCGGTGACTTTGGAACTGAGGCGAAACGTGAGACCCTGCCGGGTCAGGATACGGCGTGCGGCAGTCGCGAGTTCCGCGTCCATGCCGGGGAGGATCCGGTCCAGGAACTCGATGACGGTGACGCGAGCGCCTAGTCGACGCCAGACGCTGCCGAGTTCGAGACCGATGACGCCGGCGCCGATCACCACGAGATGATCCGGTACCTTGTCGAGTTCCAACGCGCCGGTGGAGGTGACGATGCGCTTCTCGTCGACGTCGACGCCACGCAGCGGGGTCGACTCGCTGCCGGTGGCGATGACGATGTTTTTTGTTTCGTAGACGGTCCCATCGACGTCGACCTGGCCGGGTGCCGCGATTTTTCCGGTGCCTTTCAGCCAGGTGATCTTGTTCTTGCGGAACAGGAACTCGACGCCCTTGACATTGGCGGTGACCACCTCGTCCTTGCGCGCCTGCATCTTCGCCAGATCAAGTTTTATGTCATTGATCACGATGCCATGCGCGGCGAATTCGTGGCCGGCCTGGGCGAAGTTCTCGGAGGATTGCAGCAACGCTTTCGACGGGATGCAACCGATGTTCAGGCAGGTGCCGCCAAGCGTGGCGCGCTTTTCGACGCAGGCGGTTTTAAGACCGAGCTGTGCGGCGCGGATCGCGCAGACATAGCCTCCTGGTCCGGAGCCGATGATGATGACGTCGAATGATTCGGCCATTCAGGCCTCGGCCGCGTAGCAGACGGCTTCGAGATTGTGCCCGTCCGGATCGATGACGAACGCGCCGTAATAGGTAGAAGTGTAGTGCGGTCTCAGTCCGGGTGCTCCGTTGTCTTTGCCTCCGGCGGCGAGCGCGGCGGCGTGGAATGCGTCGACCTGGGCTCGCGTCGTGGCGGACAATGCGATGTGGATGCCGGTTGGGCCGTCACCTTTGCCGTAAAACCAGAGCGCCCACTTGCCCGGGGGACCGAAAGCGATGACGCCGTCCTGGTCATATTGCAGGACAAAGCCCAGTGGCGCGAGCGCGGCGGTGTAGAAGGCACGAGTTTTGGGAAGATCGCGGACGGACAAGCCGATATGGTCGAACATCATATTCTCAACGGCCATGGATGCATCAAAATCAGCGTGCCGCGCGACGGCGCAGCCGCCGGACTTCCCTTAGCAGTTTGGGAACATCCTCGCGCGCGTGAGCAATGAAGTCCTGATCTGAGGCAGTCGCTCCCGACAGTTCAATATCACTGCCTGGCGTGCGAATGAAGCTGGAACCACTCGTATGATCCCGCCCCTCGACGAACGACGCCCATGGTCCGGCGGTCGCCTCGCGAATTCGGGCTTCGATCAGGTCAAGTTCTTCGTCGCTCATGCCCTGAAATACACTCGTGCTCATGACGATCCTGACTTTCAGAGGTTCGGATTGGCCATCGTCGGCGTGAACAGCGCCTCTGCCTGCTGCGATGTAATGCCAGATAACGTGGCGTGAAAAGGATTACCAGCGGTGGGCGAAGGAGTGACGGCGCCCCCCAGTCGTCTGATCGCACCAACAGTCGTGATTCCGACCTGACGATTGGGTATGGTCGCCGTTAGGTCTCGAACCGACCGCCGAGACGCGGAGTTCACCGAAACGCCGTGCAATCGACCATCAGTGTCTATTGTCACGCCCGTTCCCTCGGCGAAGCGTCTCGCGACACATGTGCCGCCGCGACAAACCCTCGCACTGTTCAGAAGACCAGTGGGGCTTCCGCTCATACATCCAGCAGCAACCGGCGCGGATCCTCGACGCCTTCCTTGACACGGACCAGGAACGAAACGGCTTCCTTGCCGTCGACGATCCGGTGATCGTAGGACACGGCGAGATACATCATCGGCCGGGCCTCGATCTTGCCGCCGACCACCATCGGACGGTCCTGGATTTTATGCATGCCCAGGATGGCTGATTGCGGCGGGTTGAGGATGGGCGTGGACATCAAGGAACCGTAGATGCCGCCGTTGGTGATGCTGAACGTTCCACCCGTGAGGTCGTCCAGCTTCAGATGGCCGTCGCGAGCGCGCTTGCCGAAATCGGCGATCGCCCCCTCGATGCCGGCGAAGCCGAGTTTGTCGGCGTCCCTGATCACCGGGACGACGAGGCCCGAGGAGCCGCCGACCGCGATCCCCATGTTGACGTAGTTCTTATAGATGATGTCGTCGCCGTCGATCTCGGCGTTGACGGCGGGGAATTCCTTCAGCGCGACGCAGCAGGCGCGCACGAAGACGCTCATGAAGCCGAGGCGGACGCCGTTGTGCTTCTTTTCGAACGCGTCGCGATACTGTGCGCGCAGAGCCATTACCGCCGACATGTCCACCTCGTTGAAGGTGGTCAGCATGGCCGCGGTGTTCTGGGCTTCCTTGAGCCGCGCGGCGATGGTCCTGCGCAGGCGGGTCATCTTCACGCGTTGCTCGCGCGGATCCTCGGGGCGTGGCGCGGTTGGGCGGGCCTCGGAAGCCGGGGCCGCGGCGGACGGAGGCGCGGGACGGTTGAGGAAAGCGAGAACGTCGCCCTTGGTGATCCGGCCGTCCTTGCCTGATCCCGGTCCGACGGCGGCTGGGGTCAGTTTCTGCTCCTCCATTAACATGGAAGCCGCCGGGAGGGGTTCGTGGAACGCCGGGGATGGCGGCGCCTCGATCGTCGCCGATGCGGTCCGCGCTGACGGCGCTGCCCGTGCGACGACAGGTGCGGCGACTGGTACGACCACTGGCGCGGCGGGCCTGGTGACGGGGCCAAGAGGCCGGGGGGGCGGATTAATCCCGGCCTGCGGGTTCGCGGCCGAACGTCCAACTGGTGCGGCGGGCGCGGGCGCTTCGGACGTTGGCGCGCGGGCAACGGGCGCTCCCTCGCCGTCCAGCATTCCGAGCAAGGCGCCGACTTCCACCTCGCTGCCCTCGGGGTAGTTGATCGCGGTCAGCACGCCGGCCGCGGGAGCGGGGACCTCGACCGTTACTTTGTCGGTTTCCAGTTCCACCAGCGGTTCATCGAGGGCGACCGTGTCACCGGGATGCTTGATCCAACGCGCGATCGTGGCAGTGGTGACGCTCTCGCCCAATGCCGGCACTTTGATTTCGGTTGGCATCGCCCGGCTCCTCACCCCAGTCCCAGCGCACTCATCACCAGCCGAGCCTGCTGGGCCATATGGGTGCGCGCAAGCCCGGTCGCCGGGCTCGCCGCCGCCTCCCGGCCGATATAGACCGGCCGATACGATTTCATTTCGAGACGGTGCAGAACCCGCTCGATGCGGCGGTCGACGAAGGTCCAGGAGCCCATGTTCTCGGGCTCCTCCTGGCACCACACGACATCGGCGTTGATATAGGGCCGCAGGACCCGTCCCAGAGTGTTTTCCGGGAACGGATAGATCTGTTCCAGACGGACGATGGCGACATCCTTGACGGCCTTGTCGCGCCGCTCCTGCAGGAGATCGTAATAAACCTTGCCGCTGCAGATGATGACGCGACGCACCTGCTCGGCCGGGGCGATCTCATCGATCTCCGGGATGACGAACTGGAAGCGGCTGCCTTCCGCCATGTCACTCAGCGGCGAGACAGCCAGTTTGTGCCGCAGCAGCGATTTCGGCGTGAACACGATCAGCGGCTTGCGGAAATTGCGGTGCAACTGGCGGCGCAGCGCGTGGAAATAATTCGCCGGCGTGGTCAGATTGCAAACCCACATGTTCCGCTCCGCGCATAATTGCAGATATCGCTCGATCCGCGCGGAGGAGTGTTCCGGCCCCTGCCCTTCGTAACCATGCGGCAGCAGCAGCACGAGGCCGGACATGCGCAGCCACTTGGTCTCGCCACTGGCCAGGAACTGATCGATGATGACCTGCGCGCCGTTGGCGAAATCGCCGAACTGCCCCTCCCACAGCACCAGCGTGCGCGGGTCGGCCACCGAATAGCCGTATTCGAAGCCGAGCACGCCGGCCTCCGACAACAGCGAATTATATATCTCGATTTTCGCCTGATCGGGGCGGATGTTGTTTACTGGCACGTATTCGTATTGCGTGGTCTGATCGATCAGATAGGCGTGACGCTGACTGAATGTTCCGCGCTGCGAATCCTCACCCGACAGGCGCACGTGGTTGCCTTCGAGCAACAGCGACCCAAATGCCAACGCCTCGCCGGTGGACCAGTCGATGCCCTGTCCGGAGTCTATCATGGCCTGTTTGGCTTCGAGCTGACGGGCGATCTTCGGATTGACATCGAACCCGGGCGGAACATGCGCCAGAGCGGAGCCAATTTGTTTCAACAACGGTTCGGCGACAGCGGTGGCCTGCTCGGTATATTCAAAATCCCCGTCGGCGGCCTGGAAGCCGGACCAGTGCCCCTCCAGCCAATCGGCTTTGTTGGGCTTGTAGGACTTCGCCGCCGAGTTCGCGTCCTCCAGCGTTTGGGTGTACGCGTCCCACATCGCCTTCGACTCGGCGGTGGGAACGACGCCCTCGGCGGCGAGGCGTTCCGCATAAAGCGTGCGCGTGGTCTTCAACTGGTTGATGGCGCGATACATGATCGGCTGGGTGAATGCCGGCTCATCGGTCTCGTTATGGCCGTGGCGGCGGTAGCACACGATGTCCAGCACGATGTCGGTGGCGAATCGCATGCGGAACTCGGCGGCCATGCGAGCGCAGAAAATCACCGCCTCGGGGTCGTCGCCGTTGACGTGCAGGATCGGCGCCTGGATCGATTTGGCGACGTCGGTGCAGTAAAGACCGGAATGGCCGTGCGCGGGAACGGTGGTGAAGCCGATCTGATTGTTGACGATCAGATGGATCGTTCCGCCGGTGCGGTAACCGATCAACTGGCTCATGGCCAAGGTTTCGTACACAAGGCCCTGGCCGGCGAAGGCCGCGTCGCCGTGCATCAGAATGGCCATGACCGTGCTTCGCCGGTTGGTATCGCCGGCGGTGTCCTGCCGCGCGCGCACCTTGCCGATCACCACGGGATCGACCGCCTCCAGATGCGACGGGTTGGGTTGCAGCGACAGGTGCACCATGGCCCCGCCGACTTCCAGATCGGTCGAGGTGCCGAGATGGTATTTCACATCGCCCGAGCCCTGCACGTCGTCCGGCTTGAAACTCTCGCCGCCGAACTCGGAGAAGAGCGCGGTCAGCGGCTTCTTGACGATGTTGACCAGCGTGTTCAGCCGGCCGCGATGCGGCATGCCGATGGCGATTTCGCGGACGCCGGCACGGCAGGTCGATTCGATGATGGCGTGCATCGCGGGGATGGTGATTTCGCCGCCTTCGAGACCGAAACGTTTCGTGGTGACATAGCGTTTCTGGCAGAACGCCTCGAACCCTTCCGCCTCTGTCAGTTGCGACAGGATCGTGCGTTTTTCGTCGGCGTTGAACGCGTTCAGCCAGGGCGCGCCTTCGACTTTGCGCTGGATCCAGGATTTTTGCTCGGGATCCTGTATGTGCATGAACTCGACGCCGATCGAGCCGCAATAGGTGTCGCGCAGGATGCGGGTGATTTCCCGCAGCGTCGCGGTCTCACGGCCCAGTACGTTGTCGATGAAGATGGGCCGGTCGAGGTCGGCGTTGGTGAAGCCGTAGGTGCGTGGATCGAGCTCGGCGTGCGGCGTCGGAATTTGCAGACCGAGCGGGTCGAGCCGCGCCTCCAGGTGGCCACGCACGCGATAGGACCGGATCAGCATCAATGCCCGGAGCGAGGCGATCGTCGCGGCGCGCACCTGCTCGTTCGTCTGCATCGGGACAATGGCGGGCGCCTGGGTCGTGGTCCCATTGGGGGCGGCCCCATTGGGCGAGTCCCCGTTCGGGGTCTCGTGCGGAGCCCATGACGCGCCGGCGACGTCGGCAAGAACGGCGCGGGCGTCATCGTCCATGGCGTCGAACAGGTCGGCGAAGCTCGGGTCGACCGAACCTGGATTTGACGCCCAACGAGCATATTGCTCGCCCAGAAACGCGGCATTTGCTCCGCTGAATGCCTGCGCCAGGATATCCACACCAGCCATCTGTCTTGCTTCCCCAGAAGTCCGTTCGCAGTCCCCGACAAGGTCGTGTGCGGGCGCTGGCGACGCCACGAGCCTTGTCGAACCCGCGGCGTACTGGGCCAGAACGCGTACCCGGAACGCATGTATGCAGCCAATTGTATGTGCACAAGCAAAAGACGCGCCACGGGTGTGATCCCGTGGCGCGTCTCCTGTCTATCACCAACCCGTTACGTTTGCCTTATGGTTTGGTAGCTTAAGGTTCTAGCCGTGGGATGGCTGGTCGTGTTCGGATGTTGGTCGTGTAGTGTTTGTGTGTTTGGAT
>JBEKGV010000160.1:0-7835 GCA_050012615.1 Acetobacteraceae bacterium
ATCCAGCTCGACATGACCCGTCAGGCGCGCACTGACCCGCTCACCGGCCTGCTCAATCGCCGCGCATTCCTTGAGGAGATCGAGCGGCACGCCGCGCGCCTGGACCGGGAGCATCAGACCGGCACGTTGATGTTCGCCGATCTCGACAATTTCAAGATCGTGAACGATCGGATGGGACATGAGGCCGGCGACGAAGTCCTGCGCCGAACCGCTGTTCTGCTGCGCAAGGCGTTTCGCCCGACCGACCTCATCGCCCGCCTCGGCGGCGACGAGTTCGCGATCTGGATGGATGGCGCCGATCATATGACGGCCGCGGAACGAGCCGAGTATTTGCGCGAAGCCGCGCCCAACGAGCTGGCCGAGGTAACCGGCCCTGAGCTGCCAAGGGTCACGATGTCGATTGGCATCGCCAGCCGGGCCGCTGACGACGCCGAGACTCTGGACAGCCTGATGCGCCGTGCCGACCGGGCGATGTATGAGGTGAAACGTGGCGGCCGCGGTCATTGGCGCGTGTCGCTTCGAAAGCGCGCCTGAGATGGCGTTGGTCGAAGGCGCGCCTGAGATGGCGTTGGACGAGGAAGCGCGTGTGCGTCTCGGCGCCCTGGCGACGACGCCGCCGGAGGTTCTGAAAGCCCTGGTGGCGGACGCGTCGGTGACCGTGCGCGCGGCGGTGGCGCTGAACCCGGCCACGCCGGCCTACACCAACGCCGCGCTCGCCGCGGATCCTGACGAACGTGTGCGGGCCTTGCTCGCCCGGAAGCTGAGCGCGATTGCCCCGTCTCTGTCCTCCGGCGCACTGAATCAGCTGCAGCAGTTGACCTTGGACACGCTGACGGGGCTCGCCAAGGACGAGACGGTGCGTGTCCGCGCCGCGATCGCCGACGCGGTCAAGGACTTACCCGATGCGCCGCGCGCCATTATCCTGCGGCTCGCACACGACGATGCGCTGATGGTTTGCGAGCCGGTTGTGCGCTTTTCGCCGCTGCTGACGTCGGAAGATCTCGTCGCCCTGGTGGCGGCCACACCGTCGTCCGGCACGCAGGTCGCGGTGGCGCGGCGGCTGGCGATTGACACAGCGGTGAGCGACGCACTCGTTTCCGCCGGAAAGGATGACGCGGTTCTCGCGCTTTTGATGAACGGCTCGGCGCAAATCAGGGAAGCCACGCTGGACGCTCTCGTCGAGCGCTCCGTCGAGAATCCCGCGTGGCATGATCCATTGGTCCGCCGGCCGGCCTTGTCGGAACGGTCGGTGAAGACATTGGCGCGCATTGTCGCCGACCACTTACTTGAGGTGCTGGCCGCGCGGAGCGATCTCGATCCGGTTCTGGCAGCCGATTTGAGCGCTCGTGTGTCGGAGCGCTTGCGGTGCGAGACCGGCGTCACCGCGCCAACAGCGCCGCCCGCGAAACCGACGGAAGCCGATTTGCTCGCGGCGGCGCGGGATGGCGACGCGCGGAAGGCTGCCGTCATGCTTGCCATCGCCGCGGATATTCCGTTGCCGGCGGTGTGGCGCGCGGCAATGTTACGCAGCGCGAAGGGTTTGGTAAGTCTGACGTGGAAAGCCGGTTTTTCGATGCGCACCGGATATGCGATGCAGGTTTTGCTGGCGCGGTTGGCTCCAGGTACCGCGCTCAAACCGGGACCGGGCAACAGTTTTCCGTTATCGGTGCAGGAGATGTGCTGGCAGCTCGATTTTCTGAGCGGCAAGGAGCGATGACCGCCTGGCGCTACGTTATGATGTTCTTAGGCGACGCCTACTAATTATCGCTTCAGCCGGGCTCTCCTCCGTTCGTCATCACCGGGCTTGACCCGGTGATCTGTTCCAGCACGTTGCCGCGAGAGATCACCGGGTCAAGTCCGGTGATGACGAGGAGCAGTGCGCGTCCCTCGATTCGCTTATTGTTGGGCGTCGCCTTAGCTCAATCAGTTCGTCAATATATCAAGAGATCTCGGGACTTCCAAAATAATACCAACCGCCCACATGACTGACTCTTTCGCACAATCGTCAAGCACGTCATGGCCGGCCACCGAGCCGGCCACCAATCGCGGCACAGTGCCGCGAGAGATCACCGGGTCAGGCCCGGTGATGACGCGTTGGGGCCAGTGCCGATCGGCCAATTCATTCGGCCGTGGGTATAAGGAAGAATTCAATCGCGGATGAACGCGGACGGATACTGAACGTCCAAACGAGCAACTCTTCCGCACAGGCGTCAATCGCGTCATGGCCGTACCACCGGCATTTCATCTGTCTCCGCGAAGTGCCGTGAATGATCATCGGGTGATCCCCCGATCAAGTCGGGGGACGGTGATGACGAAAGCCCGGTGACGGCAAGTCCGCCGCCGCGGTCTACGAACTCTGCGGTGATGCGGCCAGCAGGCGCTCGATCGGGTCCCAGACAAATGCCGTTTGCACTACGCCCTGGCCCGCCACCTGCACCAACGCCTCGGCCACGGTCCGGCCGCCCAGACGTTCGTAGAACCATCGGCTGGGGTTGTCGCGCAGCACCCATAGGAATGCCGACTTGCATCCCGCCTCGGCCAGATGCGAGGCGGCGGCGCGCAGCAGACGGCGACCGACGCCGCGTTCGCGCCAGTCGTCCAGCACGTAGAGGGTTTCGATCTCGCCCTCGCCGAGTACCCGCCCGCTGACCTCGCCGCGGCGGGCTCTGCCGGCGGTCGTGAAGCCGATGATCCGCGCCGCGCTGCCGGGCGCCACATCAACGCCCGAGGCAATCGCGACCATCACGCCGGTGCCGTTTCTGATCGCCTGATCGTAGTAAACCGCCTGACGAGAGACCGACAATTTGGCCAGGAATGTATCCGGCAAGATCCCCGGATAGGTGTTCCGCCACGCCGCGACGTGCACCGCCGCGATCGCCACCGCGTCGGCGGGCCGTGCCTTGCGGATCGCGATCACGGGCGCCGCTCCAGCACGGCCGCGAAGAACCCGTCGGTGCCGTTCCGCGCCGGGGTCAGCGACAGCATTTCCACGTTACCCTCGGCCGCTTCGAGCGCCAACAACCGAGCCGTCGGCACCAGGTGAAAATCCGGATGACGATGCGCAAAGGCGGACACTTGTCCCTCATTCTCCTCTTGCAGCAGGGAGCACGTCGCGTAGACCAGACGTCCCCCCGGTCGCACCAGCGCCGAGGCGATGTCGAGGATGCTGGACTGTTTCCGCGTCAATTCCAAGAGGTCCTGCTCCGTCAAACGATGCCGCGCATCCGGGTTGCGACGCCATGTTCCGGTGCCGGTGCAGGGTGCGTCAACCAGGACGCGATCGAATGCACCCGTTCGCCGCTTCGCCCATTTGTCGCCCGCCACGACAACGTGACGTTCGACATTATTCACTCCCGCCCGCCGCAACCGTCGCACCGCGCTCTCCAGCCGAGAGGCCGAAACATCGCAAGCGACGATCTGGCCGCGGTTCGCCATCATCGCCGCCAGCGCCAGTGTCTTGCCGCCGGCTCCCGCGCACCAGTCCACCACCCGCATTCCTGGGCGAGCATCAGTGAGTGCCGCGATTAACTGACTGCCTTCGTCCTGGATCTCCACAAGGCCTGACTGAAACGCGGGACCTGCCGTCACCGGTCGGCGGCCCTCAATTCGCAAGCCCCAGGGCGAGAGCGGCGTCGGCCGGGCCTCCCATCCTTCAGCGGCCAGTGCTGCCTGCGCCTCTTCTCGCGTCCCCTTCAGAAGATTGACGCGCAGGTCCAACGGAGCGGGCTCGCTCAACGCCGCCATCTCCGCGGCGAGATCGTCGCCGAAACGGGCGAGCATCCGCGGATACAGCCAATCCGGCAATTCGGATCGCACCGGGTCCGGCATGTCCGGATGATCGAGCCCCTGTCCCTCGACCTGGCGAAGCGCGTTGTATTCGCTGCGCTCCAGTCCGGGCGGTGCGAAGCGATCTCCGGAAAACGTTTCGGCCACACCGGCCAACGACCAATTCTCGGTCAGCAGCGATGCCGCCACCAGCAGCCGCGGTGTTGCCTTCGGCACGTACCAGGTCAATCGCCGCCGCGAACGCAGAACGCGCCATACGCGATCCGACACCGCGCGGCGATCACCCGAACCAATGAAACGCCGCTCCCGGAAAAAATTGTTGGCGACGGCGTCGGCCGGGCTGGCCGGTGCGGCCTCGATCGCTTCCAGCAACGCGATCGCCGCCTCAAGGCGTCCCGCCGGCGTCACTTCGACGTCACTCTGGGCCGCGCGGCGTTGTCATGCCGAGCGCCTCTGGCAACGCGGCGAGGTCGGGCAGTTCTGTCGCACCTTCCCGCAGGCTATATTCGGCCGGTAAACCCGTTCGATTGACCCAAAACACCTGAAAACCGAACGCATGTGCGCCAAACGCGTCCCAGGCGTTCGATGAGACAAATGCTATCTGGTTCGAGGGTAGCTTCAGTTGCTCCTCTGCCAGGCGATAAACGCGTGGGGCGGGCTTGAAGACGCCGATGGTTTCAATACTCAAGACGAAATCCAACAATTCGTCCAAACCCGCCGACCGGATCGCGTCGGCCAACATGTCCGGTTCCCCATTTGACAAAACGCCAACCGGGAGCTTCCGATCGCGGATCTGACGTAGCAGGTCCGGAACCTCCGGGTATGGATCGAGTTGGCGATAGGCCATGAGAACATCGGCCAGGACCGCCTCGTCCGTGACCCCATGGCGGGCCGCCGTCCAGGCCAGCGCCTCCTGGGTGAGCCGCCAGAAATCGCGATGATGCGACGGGCCCGCGAGACTGCGGATCCAACTGTATTCCAGTTGCTTTTGCCGCCAGTCGGCGCTGATCCGAGGCCAGTTTGGACCAAGCCGGCCTGCGTGCTTCGCCATTGCCGCATGAACGTCCAGCAGCGTGCCGTAAGCGTCGAATACCACGGCACGAGGCGGCATTTTGGGTCCCATCGATGACAACGTCCTCTGTGGCGAGCGCTCGGCCCGGCCATGGCGCCTGGCCAGGGGCAGATCAGTCGAGCGTGATACAATGTTCAAAACCTGGCCGCCACGCCTCGCCCGATGGGTCAGCCCATCCCAGAGCAAGTGTTTTAGATATGTTTTTTGGAAAATCGTCCCGTGACAAGACATGAAAGGAAGCCGCAATAAATTCCGTGTAACGTTTCTGACGTCGGAATGGTGAACGACGAAAAGCTCGGCAAAAGACTTACCAGGTCACGGCGGAGAGAATTCATGATGGCCCGGTCAGATCAATCGGATCATGCCACGGTTCAAGGGCTCCGCGATACGACCAGGTCCTCCGCGGGGACGTTTTGTCTGTTTCGCGACACTTTCGACATCAGGTTCTCGACGCCGTTTCATCCAGCGAGGCTGAAAATGACTTCGCGTCAGGCCGAAACAGCTTACGCGTAACCGCGCGCACCGAGACGAACGCCGGAAATTTAAGTAGAAACGCCTATAGCAGATCACGAGGACCTTAAATGATCCACCTGCACGGCACTCAGGCTGTGGCATTTCGTGTTCTGATTGTCGACGCGGAGTCGATCGAACGAGAAATACTCGCGCGCTGTGTCGAAATGCTTGGCTGGACCGGTGACTCCGCCGCCACTCTGGACGAAGCGCTCACGTTGTTTTCGAGTCGCGCGCATAACATCATCGTGATCGATCTTCGCCTGGGTCAGCAAGACGCCGTCCAACTGCTGCGCAAAATTCGGCGCGCCCATGCCGACCCGACCGTGATCTTCGTTTCCAGCGCGACCGACCGGATCCGCGCGGCCGCGCTTCGCGTCGCCTACGACCTCGGCCTTCGCGTCGCCGGCACGTTGCCGCGGCCGATCGACCCCTACAGGCTCCACGCTCTGTTGTTGTCCAATCCGCCACGCCCGCGCGGAAACCAGCGGCGTTCGACACGCTTCCCGAGCGCTCAGGACCTTGACCAGGCGTTGCGCGACAATGAAATCCATACTGAATATCAGCCGAAAATCGATCTCATCACGGGTGAAATCGTCGGTGTCGAGGCGCTGGCGCGTTGGCGCAGCCCAACCTTCGGGCCAGTCCCCCCCGATCAATTCGTCCCGGTGGCGGAGCAATCCGATCTGATCGCAAGGCTGACGTTTCGTGTGCTCGAGGATGCGATCATGGCGTGCCGGCGGTGGCGGCAGGTGCGGCCCGATTGCAGCGTGGCGGTGAACATCTCCCCGCATGTGCTGGCCGATCCAAGATTGCTGACCATGGTCGATTCGATCCTCAGCCATAACAAGATGCCGCCTGACGCGTTGATCGCCGAGGTCGCCGAAAGCACGATCATGTCCACCCTGCCGGTGGCGACCGAAGTACTGACGAGGCTCAGCATCATGGGCGTCCGGGTCTCGGTCGGCGGTTTCGGAACCGGCTACTCCTCGCTGCTTTCATTGTTGCGGATGCCGTACACCGAATTGAAGATCGACCGCTCCTTCGTCAGTTCGTGCGGCATCGATCCCGAGGCGTGGAAACTCGTCCGCGCGACGGTATTGCTGGCACGCGAACTCGGGATGCACGTCGTCGCCGAGGGAGTCGAAACCGAGGATGTCAGCGATCGGTTGCGCGATGTGGGCTGCGACCTGGGTCAGGGCTGGTTCTTCGGCCGTCCCATGCAAGAAGACGCCATGCTCCGCTGGCTCACCCCTGCGATCCCCCCCTCTGGGCTCACCCTCTTTGGGCACCGCGAGGCATCACACGCCTCCTCCGCCGCCGAGGATCAGACACCGGAAGGAACGTCCGGCTCTCCCCTCGAACTTCAGTCCTGACGGTAATTCGGCGCTTCGCGATCGATCGAGACGTCGTGCACGTGGCTCTCGCGCAGCCCGGCGCCGGTGACGCGGCGGAAGCGCGTATTGGATTGTAGCGCCTCGATGTCGGCACTGCCGGTGTAACCCATGCCCGCCTTCAGCCCGCCCACCAACTGATGCACCACGTTGGAGACCGGGCCTTTGTAGCCGACGCGCCCCTCGACCCCCTCAGGCACAAGTTTGAGCTGGTCCTTGATGTCCTGTTGGAAATACCGGTCGGCCGAGCCTCGCGCCATCGCGCCCAGGCTGCCCATGCCGCGGTAGGATTTGTAGGACCGGCCCTGGTAGAGGAACACCTCCCCCGGCGCCTCGTCGGTGCCGGCCAGCAGGCTGCCGACCATGACCACGTCGGCTCCGGCCGCGATCGCCTTGACGATATCGCCGCTGGTCCGCATCCCACCGTCAGCGATGGCGGGAATGCCGTGCTCACGGCATGCCGCCGCGGTCTCCAGCACGGCGGTGAACTGCGGCACGCCGACGCCCGCGACCACCCGCGTCGTGCAGATGCTGCCGGGTCCGATGCCGATTTTCACCGCGTCGGCGCCTGCCCCGATCAACGCGCGGGCGCCTTCGGGCGTCGCCACGTTGCCGGCGATCACCTGCACCGCGTTGGAATTCTTCTTGATCGCCTCCACCGCCCGCAGCACGCCCTGGGAGTGTCCGTGCGCTGTGTCGACCACGACGACGTCAACCTCGGCGGCGATCAGGGCGAGCGCCCGCTCGATGCCCTCCGGACCGACGCCGGTAGCGGCGGCACAGCGCAGCCGGCCCAACTCGTCCTTGTTGGACAGCGGGTGCAGTTCCGACTTGTCCATGTCCTTGACCGTGATCAGGCCGACGCAGCGATAGTCGTCGTCGACGACCAGCAGCTTCTCCAGGCGGTGGCGATGCAACAGACGGCGAGCTTCCTCGGGGGCGGCATCAGGGCTGATCGTGACCAGGTTGTCGCGCGTCATCAGCTCATAGACGCGGGTCGCGGGATCGGTGGCGAAGCGGACGTCGCGGTTGGTGACCACTCCGACCAGCCGGTTGGTGCCTCGTTCCACGAC
>JBEKGV010000161.1:0-7764 GCA_050012615.1 Acetobacteraceae bacterium
ACTGGCGGCGGCGTTTGAGCGTGCGATTGCCGCCGCGCGAAAGGCGGGCAAGCATATCGGCGTTGGCGGACTCGCCGCGCGCAACGATCTGATGACGAAGTTCGTGCAAATGGGCGCGCGCTATGTCTCGACCGGGACTGATCTGGCATTCTTGATCGCGGCTTGCGCCCAAAAGGCGAAGTTCGTGCGGGACATTCCGCTATCGTCATGATAGGATATCAGGTCCTGCTATCGATAGGGCGCGACTCATGGTCCTTAAGCCGTCATGGCCGTCCCCCGACTTGATCGGGGGATTGACCCGGCCATCTCTCGCGGCACCGTGCTTGTCGAGATGGTCGGGTCGGGCCCGGCCATGACGGGGCGCTAAAACGTCGCCAACCCCATGATCCCGTCGGCGACGTCGAACTCGCCGACGATTTTCTTGCCGATCAGATCGCGCAACGTTTCCGACGCGCCGCCGCCGATCGAGCCGTACCGGGCACCGCGATAAAACCGCGATACCGGAAACTCGTCGGTGAAGCCGAAACCGCCATGGACCTGCACCGCCTCGGACGTCACACGCAACGACATTTCGTTGCAGAAGATCTTCGCGGCGGCGGCCATGAAAGGGTCCGGGAACGGGTTCGCGGTCAGGCACGCGCGATACAGCAGACCGCGCGCCGCCTCGATATCCTTGAACATGTCGGCGAGTTTCCAGCGAATGCCCTGGAAATCCGAGATCGGTTTGCCGAATATCGTGCGTTCCCGAACATAATTGACCGCCTCGTCGAATGCACCCTCAGCGAGGCCAAGCGAAATCGACGGATTCAAACAGCGCTGCGTATTGAACGCGCTCAGCAGCCGGCGGAACCCGTCTTCCCGGATCACCAGATTTTCCAGCGGCAGCTCGCAATCGTTGAACTGGATTTCGTGCAGGTTTTCTCCACCCATGGTGTGGTAGGTGCCGGTGACTTCGAAGCCCTTCGTATCGGGCTCAAGCAGGACGCAACCAATTCCTTCACGGCCTGGCTTGCCGTCGATGCGGCTGAACACGACGAACATGCCGGCCTCGCGGGCACGGCTGATCAGGGTTTTCGTGCCCTTCAGAACGATCCGGTCACCGAGAACCCGCGTGTTGGTACGGTAATTCGCGACATCCGTCCCCGCATGCGGTTCGGTCATGCAGACGGCCAAAATGCAATCGCCGCTGACCACGCGGGGTAAAATACGGTCGCGGATCGATGCCGGCGCATAACGGGCGATGACGCGCGTCTGAACACCCGCCTCGCCGAGCACGGCCATCGCGGTGACGTAATCGACCTTGGCGATTTCCTCCAGGATCAGAGCCGTGTCGAGGATCGGCAGGCCGAGGCCGCCGTATTCCTCCGGCACCGACATGCCGAGAACGCCCAGAGCAGCCAACTTCCGCATATTCTCCCAGGGAAACGTGCCATCCATCCAACGATGCGCGTTGGGTTTGAATTCCGTCTGCGCGAGGTCGCGAACCGATGCGATCATCTCGCGCTGTTGCGGTGCGATCTGAAATTCCATTTTGCCGATGCTCCGTTCGTTAGCCGAGGACGCGGTTCAGGAACGCATCCATCCTGGCGGATGCCGCCCTCGACAAATCATTGGGAAACAGAGTGAACCCGTGCGCTCCGCCGGGATAGATCGCCAGTTCGGCGTCATTGCCGGCGGCGATCCATCGCGCATGCATGAACAGCGTATCGTCCAGCAGCGCGTCCTTCGTTCCGACGCTGAACAAGGCAGGACAAAGATCTTTCAGATCGGCGTAAAGTGGCGAGATATCGGGCACGCGCCGGTCGGTGATGGTTGGCAGGAATGCATTGGCGAATTGCTGGATATCGATCGTGCGCAAGACCAGCCGCGTGTTGCCAAACTGCCGCTGACTGGGGGTCAGGCTCATATCGAAGGCGCCATAAACCAGATTGGCGCCGCGGAACCCGGTGTACCCATGGCGGTCGCGCATGCGCAGGATGGTGACCGCCGACAGATGGCCGCCCGCCGACTCGCCACCGATCGTCATCGCGTCGGTGCCGAATTCCTTTTTGGCGTTTTGCAGCAACCAGGCGGCGGCGGCCTCGCAATCGTCGGGACCGGCAGGATAAGGATGCTCCGGAGCCAGCCGGTATTCCACGCTGACAACCGCTTGCCCAGTGTTATCGGCGATGCGCTCCAGCATCGGATCTTGCATGTCGGAACCGCCAAGAACCCAGCCACCACCATGGATATGCAGATAGATGCCGCGCGGACTGGCCGGAGCGATCACGCGTAATGGGACGACGTTGCCGTCCTTGCCAGTGATGGTGATGGTCCGTGCTCGGACGGACATGACGGGCGCGGGAAACGGACCCTCGCCACGCCGGCGGGCCGAGCGAAACGCCTCGGGGCCGACGATCCACCACTCCGGTTGGCTGGTCAGCAATGCGATCATTTGCTCGTTCAGTTTCGCCGTCTCGGGCGCGATCGCGTCGGAGCGGAACAGAGCGGGGTCGAACGGGCGCGTGTCTGTCATGGCCTTCCTCCTGCGCGAACTTTTTCCAATGCTTTCCAGTCGAAGGCAACGCCGTGACCTGGTGTGTCGGGTGCGAGGGCAACGCCATCACGAATGACGATCGGACGTTCGATGTAGCGATCCAGACCGAAACCATGCACCTCCAGGTACGAGCGATTTGGCAAAGCCGCGAGCAAATGCACCGTCAGGTCGTGCGCACCGTGGGATGTCACCGGGAGATTATACGCCTCCGCCAAATGCGCGACTTTCATGAAGACCGTGATGCCGCCGCAGTTGGTCACATCCGGCTCGGGAAACGTGACACCACCGGCGGCGATCATCTGAGTGAACTCGTGCAGCGTGTGCAGGTTCTCGCCGGTGGCGATGGGAACACCTCCTTCGCGCACAATGCGCGTGTGGCCGGCGATGTCGTCGGGGATGGTGGGTTCTTCCAGCCAAATGAGATTGCTGTCGCGGAACGCCCGCGCGGCGCGGATCGCTTCGTCCACGGTCCAGCGCATGTTGGCGTCCACCATCAGGGGGAAATCGGGGCCAAGATGGCTCCGCATGGCTTTGACCCGCTCGGCATCCTCGGACAGGCGGGAGCGCCCGACCTTCATCTTGATCGCGCGGAAGCCTTTGCGCAGGTTGTCATCAGTCTGTTTCAACAAGGCATCGAGCGTGAACTCGAGATCTATGCCGCCCGCGTAACAAGGCACCGCCGCATCGAACCCCCCAAGCAAGCGCCAGAGAGGAAGGTTGAGACGGCGCGCGAGAAGATCGTGCAGCGCGATATCGACTGCTGACACGGCGAGACTGACGGAACCGCCTCGGCCGCCGTAATGCAGACGCCACCACATTTTGGTCCACAGCGCTTCGATCAGGTCGCCGTCGGCGCCGATCACCACATCGCGCAAGCCCTGGTCGATCAGCGCATGCACCGCCGCGCCGCCAGCGCCGGTGGTGTAGGTATACCCGACGCCCTCGGCGCCGTCTTCGTCACGCAGCCGAACCGTCACAAGTTCGAAATGCGTCATCGTGCCGTGGGTTGAATCGGACAGCGGCACGGGTAGTTCGATCCGATAGAGCGCGGTCTCGAGCGAAGCGATCTTCATGGTCCGTCATCCTCCCTGCCCGCCAGATTGCTCCGGATCGCCTAATGTGGGAAGCTACTGGTCAGTAGGCACCGGAGAGAACCGATGAAGTTTGGCATTTTCTACGAATTGCAATGTCCGCGCCCGTGGGAGCAATTCACCGAGCGCGATCTGTATCAGAATGCGCTGACCCAGGTCGAACTGGCGGATAAATTAGGCTATCATTACGCCTGGGAAGTCGAACATCATTTCCTTGAGGAATACTCCCATTCGCCGCAACCCGAGGTGTTTCTCGCCGCCGCCAGCCAGCGGACGAAAAACATTCGTCTCGGTCACGGCATCATCCAACTGACGACCAATCATCCGGCACGCGTAGCGGAGAAAGTCGCGTGCCTGGACCTCGTCAGCAACGGCCGCGTCGAGTTCGGCATGGGCGAGGGTGCGAGCATCACCGAACTTGGTCCGTTCGGCCGCGCCATGGAGGATAAGCAAGCGGTCTGGGAAGATGGCGTGCGTTGCGTGCTGCCGATGTTCAAGGACGGTGGCTGGGAATATGACGGGCCGTATTTTAAATTCCCGCTCCGGAATGTGCTGCCGAAACCGATCCAGAAACCGCATCCGCCGTTGTGGGTCGCTTGCTCGCAGCTTGAGACCATCGAACTGGCGGGTCGCTGCGGAATAGGCGCGCTCGGCTTCCAGTTCCTCAGCGCCGAGATGGCGCATGCCTGGGTGCACGCTTACTACAACAGCTTTACCCGACGGCAGCAGAAGCTGACCGACTACCAAAGCAACTGCAACATCGCGATGGTCAGCTACTTCATGTGCGCGGAAACGGATGAGGAAGCCCGCAGGCGTGCTGACGGCGTGACGTTCTTCCAGTTCTCCTTGGCCTGGTACAGCGGCTCGCGTAATCGGGAGCGTCCGCCGCCGGGAACCGTGAACCTGTGGGATGAATACGAAAAGTGGAAACGAGAAAATCCCGAACTCGCGCATAAAGCGCTGACCGGCGGTCTGATCGGGTCTCCCGAGACAATCCGTCGTAAGCTACGGCGGTTTGAGGCGTCCCATGTCGATCAAATCATCCTGCTCAACCAGGCGGGCAAGAACAAGCACGAGCATATTTGCGAAAGCCTCGAACTGTTCGCCAAAGAAGTCATGCCGGAGTTCGCCGGTCACGAGCCGGAACATCAGGCGTGGAAACAAAGCGTCCTGAACGGCACGACGGTTCTCGAAGAACTCGACACGACCCCCTATAAGGAGCGGGCCGGCGTGGGCAAAGGCGTGTCGATTTCAAAACTCGCGCAAGTTGGGGCGGAGGCGGCGGAATAGTCGCGAATCATACCACCGGCTGAATGAATTGACCGATTGGCGCTGGCCCCCAAACGTCATCCCCCGGCTCGTCCGGGGGACCTGTCGCGGCACCGTGCTGCTACAGGTGTCCCGGACGATCCGGGCCATGACGGTAACGGCAAGAGTCGATCTATTCGGCCGATCGATATTACTCCAACGCGATGTCCAACCAGCCGCGCGGATCAAACCGCGCGGTTTCTTTGTTCCGCAGCAACACCGTTGTCGTGTCCGATTCGACGATCGCTGGCCCGGTCACCGTCTGTCCTGGCGCGAGCGCGGCGAAATTGTAGACCGGAACATCGACCGATCGGTCCAAATGGATTGCGCGACGCGCTTTTGGCGCGACCGGCGATGGCGCGTCGGTCCGTGTCGTGACAGGCGCCGCGGGCAACCGGCCAATCACCGATACACAGGCATTGACCAGCACAACATCCTGATCGCGCAAAGCATATGTGTAGAGGCGCTCATGTGCGGCGTGGAACGCGTTCTCGATCGCCTCGCGCGTGAGCGGAACGCCGTCGAGCGGGACATTGATTTCGAAGACCTGCTCACCATAACGCATATCGGCGGAAAGCCGGATGGCGATTTCGCCATCGAACCAGGACAGGCGCGAACGGCCCTCGGTTTCCATCTTGGCGAACGCTTCGCCAAGACCACCAACGTCGATCTCGCCGGACTGGCTTTGACCGCGGGTTAACTCAACCCGCAAATCGGTATTGAGCATGCCCCAGGCCGACAAAACCGAGGCAGCGATCGGCACGACAACACGTTTGACGCCCAGTTCAGCGGCGACAGAGGTGACGTGGAGACCGGCGGCGCCTCCAAAGGCAAGGATCGCGTGGCCGCGAGGATCGACACCGCGCCGGACCGTTGCGACACGCACGCCATCGGCCATGCGCGTGTTCACCAGACGGTGTATGCCGCCGGCCGCTTCGGCCAGGCTAATACCGAGCCGATCGGCGAGCCGTTGTACCGCCGCGACAGATGCGTCACGATCCAGCGAACGCCGGCCTCCGAGGAAATTCGCCGGATCGAGATACCCAAGCACCAGATTGGCATCGGTCACCGTCGCCTCGGTTCCTCCCTGTCCGTAACAAGCAGGACCAGGATCGGCGCCCGCGCTCTCGGGCCCAACCGCCAACAGTCCGGCGGCATCGACTTTCCCGATCGATCCGCCTCCCGCCCCCAACGTCACGATGTCCAAACTGGGCAGCGCGATGCGCGCGTTCGCGACGGTTTTGCCATCGGACAGCGTTGGCTGGCCATCTCGAACCAGTGCGATATCAGTGGAGGTGCCGCCCATGTCGAAAGCGATCAGATCCTTGGCCACGCCCTCTCGAGACAATGCCACCGCAGCGGCAACCCCGCCCGCGGGTCCCGACAAAGCCGTTCCGGCAGCGAGACGTGTCGCTTCCGCCACTGTCGCGACCCCACCATGCGACAGGATGACCAATAACTCGCCGCGATAGCCGGCCAGGGACAGGCGGTCGCTCAGACGATGCAAATACGTGTCGATCACCGGACCGACCGCGGCATTGGCGACAGTGGTGGAGAACCGTTCGAACTCCTTGATCCGCGGCAAAACACCGGACGATGTCGTCACGTAAGCGTCTTGCATCCGGGCGCGAACGGCCGCCGCCGCTTTCTGTTCATGGTCCGGGTTCCGCCACGCGTGCAGAAAACAAATCGCGACCGCCCGCACGTTTTCTTCGGCCAACCGGGCGATGGCACGTTGGAGAGAGTCCATGTCCAGCGGGATCGCGACCGATCCATCGGGCCGCATCCGCTCCCTCACCGGCAGCCGGAGCCGTCGTGGGACAAGCGGCGCCGGCGGAGCCATGCGCAAGTTGTATCGTTCCGGCTTAAGACCTTCGCGCATCTCGATGACGTCGCGATGGCCGTCCGTGGTCAGCAGGCCGACCGGGGCGATCTTGCCCTCCAGCAAAGCGTTGGTGGCGACCGTTGTCCCATGAACGATGCGGGACGTCGCGCTGAGCAGCGCGTCGACCGTCAGATCAAGTCGTTTCGCCGCAAGAGCCACGCCCTCCAGTACGCCGTCCGATTGGTCGGCCGGAGTCGTTGCCGCCTTGGCGATAATGGTTTGGCCATCCGGCGTCGCGACAACCACGTCGGTGAACGTGCCACCGACATCTATGCCGATCGTGTAGCTTGTCGTCACGAATGATTATCCCGCCTGATTGATTTCGCTGTCATCGCGCGCGCGGGATGCCGGGTCGCGGCGGGCCGGATCGCCCCATCCGCCGCCTCCGCCGGACAGCACGTGAATGACGCTGCCGGACGGCACCGGCACGTTGATCTCTTTGTTTTTCAGTTTCCTGGCCGGGCCATTTGGCGGCAGCAGCGTGTAATCGTGCGGCGCTCCGTCATGACCGCCGAGGATGCCTCGCGCGCCATGCACGGTGCCCTCGCCGGCGGTATTGGCCAACGCAGGGCCGTCGGTTTCGACCCGCAGCCGCATGTCGCCGCCATAGCCGCCGCGGAACTGCCCGTCGCCGGCGGAGCCCGGCCGATATTCATGCGTTTCGAACACCAGCGGGAAGCGGCTTTCAGCGACCTCGATCGAACCGAACTTGATGCCGCCGGCGGAGTGCCATTCACCGATCGTCGAATAACCGTCTCCCAAGGACGACCCGCCGCCACCGGGTCTGGCCTGGAACATGTGCCAAATGAAACGCCGCCCGGTGCGCGGGTCCGCTCCGCTCAGAGCGATCCGCAGCCGCCGTCCCCAGCCCCCCATCGCACGTTCGGGACACGCCTGAGCCAGCGCCACGACGATCGCCTCGATGATCTCGTTTGAGCAATGAC